>JAGNRR010000138.1 GCA_017988595.1 Chitinophagaceae bacterium | reverse complement strand
TACCTGGATTTTCAAGATTATTATCAAATCTTACTATGTTGATTCAATTTTTATTTGCTTATCTACTTAGTAGAAAAATTAATTTTGAAACCAATAAACAATCCGTTATTTATTACTCAAAAATTGTAATAATTCTTATTGCCATTTCATTAAATTGGATTTTTTGGAGTGAAACAATATTTCCCAAAAAACTTGATACTAAATATTACACCCAATATTATTTTTTAAAACAACATATCAAATCTTCTGATTTAGTTTTTGCCGATGCAAATGCAAATGCTTTTCTACCTGCTATTGCCGGAAAAGTTTTTGCAACAAATAGACCCATTTATTGGATAGAAAATTTAGTTGAAAGAAGAAAAAGTATTAATGATTTTTATAATTTAAATACAAATGATAGTTCAAGAATTGAAATAATAAAAAAAAGCAATGCTGATTATTTATTAATTGATGAAAATACAAATGGCTTTTCATTAGCTTCAATTAATAAGTTTAAAAGACTAGGAGAAAACATTTCACATCAAAACTTTTTATTGATTAAACTAAAAAACTAAAACCAAGAAGTTTTTTTTCTTCTTCTTGTTGAAGTGCCTCCCAAACCCAAAGCACCCAATAAAGTTCTTGTCAAAATACTTGCTGCTGTTCTTCCTACTTGTCTTGCAGTTGGATTATCTAAAATACTTTCCAAAGTGCTTTTTTCTTCTTTTTGAGAAGATGACGTTTTTTCTTCTTCCTCTTTATCACCACTTGCTTCTTTTAGTTTTTCATTTAGCAATTCATAGGCACTTTGGCTGTCAATAACTTGATTGTATTTTGCTGCAATTTTTGATTGACTAACTATTGAATTTATTTCATCTGGGCTCAATACATCCATTCTGGAATTTGGTGCTCGCAAAAGTGTGTGAACCAAAGGTGTAGGAATTCCCTTTTCATTTAATAAGGTAACAAAAGCTTCACCAATACCCATTTCTGTAATTAAATCTTCGGTTTTATAAAATGTTGTTTCTGGAAAATTTTCAGAAGTCTTTTTTATATCTGTTCTGTCTTTTGCTGTAAATGCACGCAAAGCGTGTTGAACCTTAAAACCCAATTGTCCTAAAATACTTGCAGGAATATCGCTTGGCGATTGTGTGATAAAAAACAAGCCTACTCCTTTAGATCGAATTAATTTTATAATTGTTTCAAGCTGTTGTAAAAGTGCTGATGTGGCATCTTGAAATATCAAATGTGCTTCGTCGATAAATAACACCAATTTGGGCTTATCTAAATCGCCTTCTTCTGGCAAACTACCATAAAGTTCTGCAAGTAATTGCAACATAAAAGTAGAAAACAATTTTGGTCTGTCTTGCAAATCAGTAACTCTCAAAATTGAAATTAATCCTCGTCCGTCATCGCTCATTCGCATCAAATCATCTACTTCAAAACTTTTTTCTCCAAAAAAGTTATCTGCACCTTGTTGTTGCAAACCGATTACTTTTCTTAAAATTGTACCTGTGCTTTGCGCAGATACATTTCCATATTCAGCTTTCAATTCATCTTTGCCTTCATTGGTTATATATTGAAGCACACGAATAAAATCTTTTAAATCCAAAAGTGGCAATTTATTGTCATCGCAATATTTAAAAATCATCGAAACAATTCCTTCTTGTGTATCATTTAATTCCAACACTTTTGAAAGTAGAATTGGGCCAAATTCCGAAATTGTTGCTCTCAATTTTGTTCCAGGCTCATTGCTTAATGTCAAAAATTCTAAAGGATAAGAAGCAGGTTTATATTCAATACCTATAAGTTTGCAACGTTCTAAAATTTTTTCATTTGATGTGCCAGATGCTCCTATTCCACTTAAATCTCCTTTGATATCCATCATTAAAACTGGCACCGAATTATCGCTCAAACATTCGGCAATAACTTGCAAGGTTTTTGTTTTTCCAGTTCCTGTAGCACCGGCAATTAAACCATGACGATTCATGGTTTTCAATGGAATTTTTATTTGAGTTCCTTCTATAGCTTTTTTATCAAACATGGCACAGCCTAATAAAGCGCTTTCGCCTTTGAAAGTATATGCTGAAATTATTTCTTCTTGAAATGACATAATAAAATTTTGTACAATATTAAGAAGATTTTATGGAATAATTTGGGTTGATTTTTATTGAAAATGTAGCCTTTTATAAATTCTTTACTAGCTAAATAATCATTTTATTTAAGCCATTGTCCAAATAAATATCCTCCATAAAAAATTACAATTACACCTAAAATAATTACAAATGGGTGATTCAATGCAAATTCATTTATCAAGTTGTCTTTTTTTGTTTTCATGATTATAAAATTTTACTTTGATTTAATTCTATTGTTTTCCGTGTCTGCCCCTAATTTACGTTCGCGTTGTCGTGCTACTTCATTGCTACCAAAACGATAAGAAACATTTAATCGCAATTGACGACTTTCATAATTTCCAGTTGCGTCTACATACAATCCTGAAAAATTACTAATTGCATACCATTGTTGTGTTTTAATAATATCCGATATATTTAAATTTACTGTTATTCGTTTATTGTATAATAATTTTTGAATTCCCATATCCAATGACCCCATTGGTTTTAATTTGAATGTTCCTCCCCAATAATTTGGACCTGAATACCAGCCCGAAACATTGAGAGAAAAATCTTTGGGTAAAGTAATATTATTTTCGGCATAAAAAGTATAGGTATAATAATCATTCCTTAATTTTCTACCTTCAAAATCAGCAGATAATTTATTATTATTAACATTGATATTGGCAAAAATCATCCACCATTTTTTTAATGGAATAGGAAAAGAAATATTCATTCCAATAATATCCATTGTTGCAAAGTTTTTTTGTGTAACATAGGTTTTAGAAAACTCTGTGGTGTCTGTAGTTTGCATAAACATATCTTTTACATGGCTATAACTTAAAGAAGTGGTAACTGCTTGCAAATAAGAATGTGTAACATCAATAGAATTTGTAAACTGTGGTCTTAAAAATGCATTTCCTTTTTCATATGTCAACTCATCTAATTTATTTTCGAACGGATTTAAATCCTGGTAATTTGGACGATCTATACGTCGACTATATGTAATTCCTAATTGATTTTTTTCATTTATAGAATAAGATAATCCTGCACTAGGAAATAAATTAATATACTGTCTTGATACCGTATCATCTTTTTGAGCATTTGCGCTTGTCAACATTCCTTTTGAATTTGTTTGTTCGGCACGCAATCCAAATTGAGTTGATAATTTTTTAATCATTTTTGAATAGTTGATATAAGCGGCATTTACATTTTCTAAATAAATAAATTTATTAGAACGAGTTAAATTCAACGTATCAATATTATTAACCACATCGTAAACTTTAAAGTCATTATTTGTTTTAACATAAGCAGATTTTATGCCCACACCAAATTTTCCTTTCCAAAGATTTTGCTCATAATCAGATTTTAATGAATAAATATTAATACTAGTTGGTGTAATGTTTTTATAAATTGATTGACTCAAAATTTGAGTTTCATTATTATTCCAATAAGTATTTGGCTGATAGCTTTCACCTTTACTTTTAAAATTTCCATAATCCACATCAATATTAAATACTTTACCCGATGTGTCTTCATATTTATAATTTATGTTATTATTCAAATTTGTTTTAGTAATAGGAATCGCATTTGATGCAATAAGTACTTTATCAACTGCTGCATCAACTGGCTTTATAAATGTTTTGCTATTACTTGAAAAATCTCCTTTATTAAACATGCCATTTATCATTACACCAATTACACTGTTAGAATTAATATAATAATCTATACCTATTTTACCATTATTTACGATTCCATTGTCCACATTATTAGATTTAAAATCATAATTAAAATTATTTTGAGTTCGATCAAAATTTTGGAAATTAAAATTTTTACCATTATTCACACTATATGACCCAAAAACGTTTACTTTTTTGTTTCTATTATTTAAACTTATCGATGCATTTTGTTTAAAATATTTTCCTTGATTTGCCCCTAAAGAAACTTTACCATTTGTTCCAAAACGTTTATTTTTTTTCAATTTAATATTAATAATTCCTGCATTTCCAGAAGCATCATACTTAGCAGATGGATTTGAAATTAATTCTATTAAATCAACATCATTTGATTGTAGATTTTTTAAAATTGACGCCAAATCTTTATTGTCTAAATAAGTTGCTTTTCCATCAATATAGATTAATACATTATTTTTTCCACGCATGGTTACATTCTCATCTTTATCAACCATCACTCCCGGACTTTTTCGCAACAAATCCAACACGTTACTTCCACTTGAATTTATACTTTGTGCAACATTAAAAACTGTTTTATCTGCTTTAATTTCTATCAAAGGTTTTTGTGAAACAATACTTACTTCTTTTATACTTTTAGCTGCTTCTTCTAAATTTATATTTACAATTATATTTTCATTATCGTTAATAAAAATAATATTAGCAGAATAAAACTTTTGATAACCTAATAATGATGAAGAAATAAAATATTCTCCTTTCTCAATATTATCAAATTTATAATTGCCATTTTTATCGCTCAGTTCTCCTTTTATCAAAGTAGAATCTTTGCTACTAAATAATAATATAGATGCCGAAACACTTAATGGTTTATTTTTTGAAGTAACAATTCCTGAAAGTTGACCTGCAAATGAAATTTCAACGAAACTTAAAATTACTATCATAAGACTACTAAATTTTTTCATAACTTTTAAATATAGAATCAAATATAGAAAGCCATACTTTATTTATTTTGTGAAATAGTACGAATGGTTGTTAAAATTGATGAACGGATTTTTTATAAGTAAAATAAATTTATAATCTAATGAAATAAGTTTATTTTTATATCATTATAATTAAAAATTACATTTTTTGAGAATGGAAAAAGATTTAAAAATATTAATTAATGAAACAATATTGGCTGTAAAAAATCTTAAAGTAACAAAAAGTAAATTAGAAAATGAATTGCAAAGTGTTTTAAAAAAAATGGAAAATTTGAAAGAAGAAAGAGACACTCTTTTAACTCAACTAAAAACTTTAGAACTAAATCAAGCTGCATCTTTTATACAATCTAATTCACCTATAGATAAAAAAAATAGTAAAAAAGAAATAGATGCTTTAATTAAATTAATTGACAAAAATATTGCAACATTAAAAACAGATTTTATGCCCTAATTGCGGCAATTCCTGGCAATTCTTTTCCTTCAAATAATTCTAAAAGTGCTCCGCCGCCTGTGCTCACATAACTTACTTTATCGTGTAAATGAAATTTATTTATTGCAGCCACACTGTCACCACCGCCTATCAAACTGTAAGCACCATTTTTTTCGCTGGCTTCTGCC
>JAGNRR010000136.1 GCA_017988595.1 Chitinophagaceae bacterium | reverse complement strand
CGGTAAGCATCCTTAAGCGACGAAATTGCATTGGTTTTTTCACCTTTCATTCCTTGTATTTTCGACAAAGTGGCTAATAATTCGGCATCTCTCATTTCACTTAGACCTTTATTGCAAAATTTTAATGATTCATCAATTAGCATTTTTTGGGTATTTATATCACCACTTAACTGTGCCTGAGCTAATTTTCTTTCGGCGGCTACTCTGTTAGCCACTACTGATTTTTCCAAAAATGGCATATCGGCAGCTAATAAAATGTCAATATTTTTCCATTGTAAAGTTTCGTTGTATAAAAATGGAAGGTAAATCAGTAAAATCAGAAATGATATTCGTTCAAAGCTTACCCATTTTTGTCCATTTTTGGCTCTATTATTTGAAATAAACTGAGACAGAAGAGCAATGGAAATAACGAAGCCAATACTTGAAATATAAGCATATCGTACTCCAACCATGCCTGCCACAAGTGCGTAAATATTTAAGTAAGGCGCAATTCCTGCAAGGAACAGTAAAGGGCCAATTGTCCATCTTTTATTTTTTGTAATGGTAAAAAATGCAAGAGAAATGATTGCAGCTAACAACAGAAAACCGCCCAATAAAATCAAAGGATCTGCAAAAGATGTGGCTACAATTTTATTTGCACCATAATAGAAATAATAATTTGTAGGAATACATTTGATAGCTAAATAATGGTAAAAGGTAGAAATGCCCAACCCAATTCTATTTAAAATAGTGGACTTGCCAACCAAATAGTTTTCACTCAAATCGATTCCTACAACTGCATTTACTTGTTCATTGGATGTTTGATAAATAATGCTTGGAACAATGAAATTGAAGAAGAATAAAGCAAATCCGATTTGTCCTAATAGAATTAATAATCGTTTGCTAATTGGCAATTTATCTAAATGAAAAAAAGAAATCAACATTATTAATGGCATAAAAACGATGGCATCTCGCTTACAAAAAACGGCAAACAATAACAAAAAGAAAGCCATTACAAGGAAATACCATTTCCTTTTATCCAAGTAAATTACACTACAAATTAAAAAAAGCAAACCAAAACAATTAGAAAGTAATGATTCTTGATTTTTAATGCTGGCAAAAACCTCAACATGACTAGGGTGGAAAAGGTAAAGGAGCGCAATTACAACCCAAAATATTTTATTTTTATTGGGAAAAATTAGCGAAGATAGTTTATACATTAAAAACCCATTCAATAGGTAAAAGATGCAATTGAAAAAATGAAAAATCATGGGGTCGTCGCCAAAAAAAAAGGATTCCATGCCAATAATAAAGACACTCAACTGCCTATATTCGCCATACACAAATCTGTTTTGAAACACTTTTAAGTATTCCATAAAACCAGCGCCTTTGGCTGGTAATGCATTGATATACAAACTGTCATCAAAATTAAAGTCAAAATTACAGGTATTAAAAAGGATTGCCAAAAATGGGATAAGTAGTAGATAAATTAACCAATGGGATTTATCCTTCACTTCGTTAGTTTTACCTTTTGGAATGTTTATCTTCTTCTTCATTTTGAATTACCTAATTTATTAAAAAACCAGGTAAATCTTGCTACCAGATTTAAATATAAATAATAAAATCTATTCAGTTTTATAAAATTTAATACCCGATTTTTTTTGTTGTATTTTTCAAATTCAATACCGTGTTTTTTTAAAAGAAAACCGATAGTAGCCTTTGGTTCAAAGCAATTTTTCGAAAGATTTAATCTTCTAAACTCCTCGTTCATCCAATGGATTGCAAACCAATTTTCGTTTATTTTTTTTGGTTTCAAAAGCAAGGTGGCAACTATAGGAAAACTGTCAATATTGCTAAATTCTTTAATGTAATTTTTAAGCTTGAAAATAGTAATACCTTCATTAAGTATTTCAATTGGTAGCATCCAATTTTGATTTTCTTGCCTCACTTCAATAATTGCTTTTTCATAACAATTTTTCATAATTGGGGCAAATTGCGGCGTTTTCATTAAGTTGCCCACCGCGCCTGCTTTATGGTGATGCCTAAAAACGTATTCATCCTCAAAATCAAGGGATTTTAAAAGAGTGATATCCATGTCTGTCCACCAACCACCAAAATCATATAATAATTTATATCTAAAAACATCTGAAAAGCCGGCATAGCTATCCTTTCCATGTCCATATTTATTCTTGTTTTGATACTTAAAAACACTAATTTCAGGAATAATAAAGTTAGCATCTTTTAATTGGGCCGATTTAGGAACATTAAGAACGGTTTCGTAAGTCCACAAGTAAAATTGATGTCCATTTTGCAAAAAAGATTCAATACATAATACTTCCAGAGGGCTTAAAGCTCCTCCAATCCATAACCCATGAACGATTTGATTATTTGGATTCAAAATTAACGTTTGTTTTTTTTCTAAAACCAAAAAGAAAAGATGAAATTATTCCACCATAAAAAAAACCACTTAAACCATGCAGAATAATGGAGTCAACTGAAAAGCCGCTTTCTAATCCATTAATTTTCAATTTGATTAGGAAAACAGATAAAGCTGATATAAAAAAGCCAATCCAAAAAGGCATTTTATCTTTTCTAAACCAATTAAATATAATTTCTTTTGTCAAATAGTTTGTTTTTTTAATTTGTATAAATAGCAAATAAAAACCTAATAGACTAAAAAAAACGAGTGGAAAATATAGAAACACATAAAATAAGGGTTTATAAAAATTTTGATTATCCAAAAAGCTGCAAATTGCCATTGCGCAAAAATAGGCATCGGGATGGGCAAATAGATCGAGAAAAAGGTGAATGAAAATAGAAAGAAATAAAGAAAAGCAAACAACCTTAAGGTTTTTTTGCGTCAGAAAGTTATTGTTTGTATGTGTTCCATCAAAAATATAATAAATCGGTTTTTGAAGGAAGAATTTATAGAATAACCAGGTAAGAATGGACAAGGGAAAGATGATAAACAAAATATTCAATGGCGAAAAAGTGAAAAGGTGGAATCGATTATTTGAAAAACGAAAAATGATATCAAAATCAGGTACAAAGCTTCCAACAATTAATCCTTCCATAGAAAATAGGTTTGGTTTCCATTTTTTTAAATGGTAAATAAATCCTGGATGAGCAAGTGTAAATGGCATTTTTTTTGGTTAAAGGTATTTAAATTATTTTTTTAGTAATAATTCGTAATCAGAAATTTGTTTAGCTAAAATTTCATTATTTAGACCATGCTTAAATGCAATTTTATATTGTTTAATTGCATTAATTGTATCTCCTTTCAATAAATAGCAATCGCCAATATTTCTTGGTAATTCAGGGTATAGTTTTAAATTATTTTTATACATCTGATTAAATTCCAACGCTGAATCAATTAAATTGTTTTTGAAATATAGTCTATTTATATCTCTAAAAATTTCAAATTTTTGTTTTATAATAAACGCATTTTTTAAAAGTAAAATAGCATCATTATATTTTCCTTTTTCATTTAATATATAACTATAAATTCCATATCCTTTGAAATTAAGAGAGTCTAACTTAATGGATTGATAAACAGTTATTTCTGCAGAATCTAAATTGCCTTCAGATAAAAAAATATTTGATTTAGTATTAAGTAAATCTACATCGTTAGGGCTAATATATAGTCCATTTTGGCAATACGATTTTGATAAATTACGATAATATAGGTTTTTAAAATCAGAATCTTTAAATGCCTCATAATAGTATTCACCTGCAATTCTATTAGCAACATTTGATTTTTTAAACACATTTGAATCTCCTTTAAAAAGAGCATCAAAATTTTTCCAATCATTAGTTTCATTAATGCTAATTATGCTAAAAATAAAAATTGTTATAGCTAATAATGTAAATTTATATCTATTTTTTCCTAATAAGAATACTGAATTCCAAACTAAATAACTAAATAATAATAAAATTCCAAAAGAACTTGGAAATAAGTATCTTATTGAAACTATACCTGCTACAAAATCCATAATGTTTAAAAAAAAGAAGATGCCAGAAATAGACCATAAAAAAGAAAATTTTAATGCTTTTGTCTTGTTTTCTGTTTGGTAAAATATTGTAGTAATTGCAATAAGAATGATAGTGCCTATAGCGTAATATAAACCTTCAGTATAGCCATAATAGAAATATAAATTAACAGGGAGTATTATTTTACACAAATAAAAACAAATAGAATAATAAACTACTTTTACTTTATCCATCAGGTTGTTTGTTCCAAAGAATGGATTTTCTGAATGGTCAACATAAGTAAAAACTAAATCTGGCTTATTAGGTAAGATGAATATATTTGCAATTTCAGCATAGAAATTAATAAGGATAAATAAAACTAAGAAGCTAATAATAAATTGATATCGCTCTTTACAAAAACTCAAAACATTAATTAAGTCGACTTTTAAAACTAATAATAATGGAACACCAAAAATCAATAATGGAGCACAATCTCTTTTTGAAAAAAAGGATAGAAAAGAAAAAAATATTGCGGATAAGTAATATATTTTTTTCTCTTCAAATAAAGCTTTTTCTAAATGAATAAAATAAATAAGGCAAAAAAAAAGTGAAAGGATGGATTCCCGGTTTTTTATACTTGCTACCACTTCCACATGAGTCGGATGGGAAGCAAATAATAGTAAAAATAATAAGTTATGTAATTGCGAATCAAAAATTTTATTTTTTTCAATAAAATGATAGATAGTGTAAATTAATATTGAATAATATATTAAGTTGAAAAAATGGAATATTTTTGGATTCAAACCAAAAATATAATTTTCAATGCCAAGTATAAATGAAGTTACTGGTCTATATTCGCCTTGATTAAATACCTTGCCAAAAACATTAAATAATGAAAAAAAATTAGAACTATCTGATTTAATTATATTTAAATAGTATGAATCATCCAAGTTAAAATCAAAATTTATTGTTTGGTGAAATATTATAAAAACATAAATAAGAATTAAAAGGAACACGATAATGTTATTTTCAATTATGTTTTCTAATCCTTTTTTGTTATTTTTAACTTCTTTAATATTTTTATTTTTCAATTTTATCCCAATTTTTAAATACAATAATAGTATATTTGTTTGTTTATTTTAAATTTAATTTAGCCATGAAAGTGTTTTTAATTAATTTGATAACAGCAGTTTTTTTTATTTTAAATTTAAAAGGACAAAATGTTTCTCTTAATTTTAAAGGAAAGCCAATAAGAGAAATCATTGTAGCTAATTATTTTGGTGGATTTAGTAAAATTTCAGACACTTTAGTTTCTTCTAATAATATGTTTATTATTCCTGATAATTTATTTAGTAAAGGAATTTTAATTGATATTTTAGTGCCTGATTGCGATTACATAAAATTTCCAGTTTATAAAGAATCAAAAAAAACAAAGATAAGTAT
>JAGNRR010000137.1 GCA_017988595.1 Chitinophagaceae bacterium | reverse complement strand
ATATGTAAATAACCATTGGGTTCGGGCGGAAAACGAGTTTGAACGACATCGTATTTTTTTTCATTCAAATCTTTTTCGATAATTTCTTCAATAAAATTGCTTGCTTTTTCGTGGTTCATAAGAACTGCAAAAATAAGGAGATTAAACCATTATTTTTTACTAAAAAAATTTATAAATATTTTTATTATTTTTGAAAAATGAAATTCAAGGTTTTATTCATACTAAGTTTCGTTTTATTGGTTTCATCGTGTCGAATTTTTCAGTCGGAAGAAACCACTAAAGCAAAAAAAGAACTAAAAGAGGAAGAAAATAAAGTGGCGAAAGAAAATGAAAATAAAGCGCCTGCTAAAGGATTTATTGGTCCCAAAAAACCAATAAAAGGAAACGAACAAGCTCCAAGACCTTTGGAAGTGAAATAATGTTATAAAAAATTATGGGAAAGAAAAACAAACAAAAAATTCAATCTACAACAAATTCTGTAAAAGAAATTAAAGTATTAGCTGAAACTAAAAATGAAGTGCCAACAGCTGTAACTAAAAAATTTTCATGGTTGCTGGGTTTGTTTATTGCTATAGTTTCTATTGCAATATATAGCAACACATTTTCGCATCGTTTTGTGTTAGATGATCATGGTATAATTAAAAATAATAAAATAACCAAAGCGCCAATAAGTTGGGCAAATACAAAAACAATTTTTTCTACACCTTTGAGAAAAGGCGATTATTCTGATTTAGAAAATTCATTATATCGTCCATTTACAAAATTTTTATTCAATATAGAATGGAATTTGTTTAACGGTAATGCACATACGTTTCATAAAGTAAATGTATTGCTATATGCTCTACTTTGTTTAACTATGTTTTTGGTGTTGTTTCATGCGATGAATAAAAAATGGGTTATTCCTTTTTTTACTACGTTGCTTTTTGCGGTGCATCCAGTTCATACCGAAGTGGTGGCAAATGTAAAATCGGCAGATGAAATCTTAAGTTTACTCGGAATATTTTTAGCATTAAGATGCATGCAACTCTTTTTTGATAAAAAAAATATAGCGTATTTTTTTGCAGCTATAATTTCATTTTTGATGGGCTTATACTCTAAAGAATCTACAGTTGTTGCTGTGGCTATTTTTCCACTTTTCTTTTATTATTTTTCAAAATTAGAGTTGAAAAAAAATATTATTTATTCAAGCGTGTTTTTAGCATGTGCTGTATTGTTTTTAATCAGTCGATATATGACGTTGAAAGGATTGTATCAAGGCGAAACTTCTGCAATGGATAATATGTTGGTGCTGTGTAAAGATGCACCAAGTCGTTTTGCATCGGCAGTATATGTTTTGTCGCATTACATAAAATTATTTTTATTTCCATATCCACTTTCATGTGATTATTCTTATGCCACTTTTGAACCTATAACACTTTCAAGTCCGTTGTTTTTAATGTCGTTTTTGATGTTTGCAGCACTTGGTACTTTTGTAATTTTGAAAACAAAAGAAAAAAATTTAATTGCATTAGGAATTGCGTGGTTTTTTATTTCCATTTCATTAGTAAGTAATGTGTTCATGTTAATTGGTACAAATTTTTCTGATCGTTTATTATTCACGCCATCATTTGGATTAAGCTTAGCCTTGATTGTTTTATTGGCTCATTATTTACAAAAAGACAAAGATGAAAAAAGTGTGATGCAACAAGTTCAAACGTCTCCATTGCTTTGGGGAATTGTATTTGGCGTAAGTATTTTATTTTCATTAAAAACTTATTCTAGAAACAAAGATTGGCGAACTGATTTTAATTTATTTGTTCAAGACATTGAAAAATATCCAAATGCAACACATTTGCTTTTTTATATGGGCAATCATTTGTCGGGCGATGAACGAAAAGAAGTATTGAATGAAGAACTTTCGGCAATTGGATTTAATGCACAACAAATAGCAGATTCGCAATCCAAAGAAAGTGCAAAGTCGATTCAATATTTAACTAAATCCTTGAGTATTTTTCCTGCTTTACCATCGGATGGCTATAATCAGTTAGGAAAATCTTATTTTAATATTGGCTATTTAGATTCAGCATCAAAATATTATACATTGGCTAAAAATTTAGATTCTACAAATGGAATTTTTTGGAATAATATTGGCTCGGTTTATTATCAAAAAGCAATTCAAACACGCGAAGTGGCTTTAATGACCGATGCAATGAATTATTTTAAGAAAGCAAATAAATTAGATTCCACTGAAGCCGATTTTACAAATAATATTGGATCGGTTTATGGCATGGTGGGTATTTATGATAGCGCCATTTATTGGTTTAAGCAAAGTGTTATTTTAGATTCGATGAATGTGCGTGCTTTTGAACATTTAAAATTGACTTATGTCAATATTAAAGATGAAGCCAATGCAAATTATTATAATCAACGCATTGAATATGCAAAGCAAAAAAGAAAACAAGAATTGATGGGAAAATAATTTTTTTTCTTTTTCGCTAACAAAATTAAAATTGTCATCGTCTATTGATTTAAATAAATAAAATCAATATGAAAAGTAAAATAATTTTAAACCCAAAACATTTAGTTATCCTAGCTTCGTTGTTATTTTTATTTGCATGCAATAAAGACAAAGAAGATTTAAGTACAGCACAAGATAACAGTAAATTAAATTCATTGTATAGTGAAAATAATTTAAAACCAATAATATCGAACTTCCCAAACAATGTTGGGATTTCTACTTATGGTCCAGGCGGAAGCCGATTAGTGATTCAGCCAAATACATTTGTTGATGTAAATGGAAATATTATTTCCGGAACGATTAATATTGAGTTTACAGACTATACAAATAGAACCGATATGGTTTTTTCAAAAATATTGCCAATTAGCAATGGAGAACCTTTGATAAGTGGGGGAGAATATAATTTAAAAGCATCTGCAAATGGTGCAGAAGTTTTTATTGCACCAGGAAAAACAATTGAAGTAAAATTGCCTCAAAATGCAGCGTTTAATAATACCGGTATGGAGTTTTTTAGAGGCGAATTTATTCAAAATATTGCACAAGAATCTGCAAATACAGTAAATTGGTTTGAGCCAGAAACTTTAAGTGTTGGTACAATAATAACGGCGACAGATACTATTTCTATTTTTAATGATAGCACAGGATTGTGTAATGCAGATAAATTTTTTACCAGTCCTAACTATGTTGATTTTGACATTGAAGTTAATGGAGCTACAATAAAAGGAACAACATTTCAAGGATATTGTTTTTATAAAGGATTAAATGCAGTTTGGAGTTTGCCAATTAATTTATCAAATACTATAGAAGCAAAACAAATACCAGATTTGGAATGTCATTTTGTTGTATTTGGTTATTATCAAGGCGAGTTATATGCAGGAACTATTACGGATATAACACCACAAAATAATGTAAAACTAAATATTACATTAATAAAAACGGATGCCAGTACGTTGAAAAATTTAATGAAGACCTGGCTATAATTTTTTCATTAATTTAATAAAAAATATTGTCCTTGTTTATTTAAAAGGGCAATATTTTTTAAGTAAATGTTTGTTTTATCAAAATTTTAATTAAATTTATGTAAAATAAATCTTCACTTATGAAAAAAATATTATTATCATTCCTGATTTTTTTAGGATTTTTTACAAATTTAAATGCACAAAGAGTTTGTGGAACTGTTGAACATCAACATGCAATAGAACAACAAGACCCAACGATTATTTCCAATAGATGGGCAATAGAACAACATTACAATAATTATATAGCAAATCCTTCAAAACAGAATAGAGCTGTAATCACCATTCCAGTTGTTGTTCATGTAGTTTATAATACGGCTGCTCAAAATATTAGTGATGCACAAATTGCATCGCAAATTAATGTAATGAATGCAGATTTTAGAAAATTAAATGCAGATACATCATTAATTCCAGCAGCTTTCAAACCGCTTCTTGCTGATTGTGAAATACAATTTTGTATGGCACAGCGAGATCCATCTGGAAACGCTACAACTGGAATTACAAGAACAAGTACAGCAACAACTGCATTTACAACAAATGATAATATTAAAAGATCCATCAATGGTGGAAAAGATGCATGGCCTCGTGATAGTTATTTAAATCTTTGGGTGGGCAATATTTCTGGTGGAATTTTAGGCTATGCACAATTTCCTGGCGGAACAGCAAGTACTGATGGTGTAGTGTGTAATTATTCTGCATTTGGAACAATGGGAACAGCATCAGCACCTTTTAATAAAGGCAGAACTGCTACACACGAAGTTGGACATTGGTTAAATTTAAATCACATATGGGGCGATGATGGAACTTCGTGCAGTGGAACAGATAATGTTGGCGATACACCAAACCAAGCTGACGAAAATTATGGCTGTCCTTCATTTCCTACAATTAGCTGTACAAACGGACCTAATGGAGATATGTTTATGAATTATATGGATTACACGGATGATGCTTGCATGTTTATGTTTAGTGCAGGTCAAAAAGCAAGAATGCAAGCTGTTTTAGCCAATGGTGGTTCAAGAGTTTCATTGTCAACTAGTTTAGGATGTGTTGCACCAAATCCATTAGCATGTGGAAATCCTTCTGGATTATCAACTTCTGGAATTACAACTACAGGAGCAACACTAAGCTGGACTGCTGTTGCAAATGCAACATCATATACTTTAAGATATAAACTTTCAAGTGCAGTAACTTATACCACTTTAAGTGTTGTGGGCACTAGTCAACTTTTGAGTGGATTAACAGCTGCAAGTATTTATAATTGGGATGTGAGAGCAAATTGTGCAAACGGAAGTGGAGCAGTTGTTGCTGGGGCAAATTTCACAACATTATCTAATGGCGGTGGAGCTTGTACGGATAATTTTGAAACAAATGAAACAAGAAATACTGCAAAAGCGATTACGCCAGGAACTTTAATTACAGCAAAAATTGGTACATCAACAGATAAAGATTGGTTTAGATTTAGCAACTCATCTGCTACTAGAAATATAAAAGTAGATTTAACAAACCTCCCCTTAGATTATGATATGAAATTATATCGCGGTTCTACTTTAGTAGGCACATCACAATTAGGTGGAACTTCTGCAGAACAATTAAAATATAACAACGGAACTATTACCACATATTATGCAAATGTTTATGGATATGGTGGTGTATTTAATAATGCTGCATGCTATAATTTATTAGTTTCATTAAGTGCCACAGCTTGGAAAGGAAGCAATGGTTTTGATGATGTTGAGGTTGAAGAAAATATTAATTTTGAAAAAATTCAAAACGATATTGATTTTAGTGTTTATCCTAATCCTAGTAATGGAAATATAAATCTTGATATTTTAAATCTAACTGGTAATGAAAAAGCTGAAATCATCATTACAGATATGA
>JAGNRR010000135.1 GCA_017988595.1 Chitinophagaceae bacterium | reverse complement strand
TAATACCATTAATTATAGCACTCAACTGCCCCTTGCACAAGGCATACAGTTTGATTTGGACTAATGAAAATAATAAAAAAAGCGGTATCGCCTGATGAAGGGGATGCCGCTTTTTTTTTGTTTTGGGGTGGGGGGGGGACTATCGAATATTTTTTTAAAAACTTACACATTCGTTCAACAAAAAACAATAAAAGTTAAATTGTATCATGCAAATTCACTATCATATTTTCAGTTTATATTCACTTATCACTTGTTTCCATTTGTCCGCCACATTGTTATGAATTATAATGCTCTCTTCGTTTGCAACTTTTTCGCCTTCTTTTTTGTTGAAAGATAAGAAATTGAAACTGCCTGCAATATAGTAATCATTGTCTTTGATTAACAATTTTCTGTGTGTTCCAGTCATTCTACTTAATCCAATTGTTCGGAAGTGATTTGGTAAATAAATCAGAAAAAAATTATTTAAATATTTTTTTTGTAAATCATCAAGTTTGTCAAGTGTCGGTTTGTGATGTTCATCCTTTTCTTCGATGCCAAACAAGATTATTAATATTTTCTTATCCTTTAACAATTTCTCAAATGCAGGAATATACTGTTCCGTTGCTTTTTTTATCCATGGACTTTCTATTAATATTTTTTCTTTCGTATCGTGAAGTGCTTTTTCAAACTGCTGTTGGGTTTCCCAAATTGTTAAAGTAGTCTTAGTTTCATCAATCGTTTGAATTTCTTTGACCTGCTCAAATACTATATCTACGGCTTTATCTCGTTCTGACGATGTTAATTGATAAATAATATCAGGATATTCAAGTTTCAAATTATTTGTCAACCATTTTTCAATGTGGTAATCATCATTATCAGTTTTTCGGATTTCTATAAATGGTTCAAGTTCGTTTTTACGATTTTCATAAGGAATATACTCAATTAATAAAAAATCAGAATATTCAAGTGCATCAAATTGTATTTTATTTCGCACAATGTCAATCAAATAAGCGCGGTTTTTATTTATTTTTTTGTATAAATCTCTTAATTGCTCGTCTTTATTATTTAAAATACTATCATCTTTGTGATTGTATTTTATTGAAGGCTTTAATTTTTTATCTTCCAAAACAGTAGAATATAATTTATCAGAATATTCTAATATTTTTTCCGTTTTTGCATCAACTAAAAATTCAAAGTCGTCTTCTTCAATTACTTTTAAAATATCGTTATTTTTTATAAAATCTTGTCCTTGTTCCGTAACTTTCCATTTATCTGAAATTAAATCTGAAAGCCCATTTTCACGCAAAAAATAAAGTTCACGTAAAATAAAATCTTCAGGGTTTAGTCCTAAAAATCGGCAAATTTCCTTTTCTGTTTCAAAACCTGCATCAATTGTGCGTAAAATTGAAGAATATATGTGTTGTAAAGATTTTTCTGGCGATTTATTCGCTGTTACCTTTACTCTAATTCGGCGAAATGGATAAGCAAATTTAATGATCTCGTTAATTCTGAAACCATTAGGACAATGCTTTGCAAGTTCTTTGTGTATATTTTGATTTTGCATTAAAATACTTGATTAATGTTTGTTACAATACAATTTGTTTTAAGTTCAGATTTTAATAAACGTAAATAAAGTTGTAATTTAGTATCTGCTTCATTTGGTCTGGGCGATTTAGCATTTAAAAGTCCGTTGTAATCACCAACGATAATTAATAATCGCTTTTGTCTTGATAATGCAACATTTATACGATGTTCGTCTGCTAAAAATCCTAAATTATTGTCGTGCCCCGTTCTTACTAAATCGAATATAATTATGTCTTTTTCAAGCCCTTGAAAACGGTCAACTACCGAAATCGCAAATTGACTGGAATTTGTTTTAATATTTTTAAATTTTAATTTTTGAATTTCGTTTTTAAGTTTTCTTAACTGAGCTTTGTAACCTGTAATAACACCAACTGAATAATTTTTAATTTTCTCAATTTCATCGAGTTTTTTCAATAATTCAGAAATAAATTTAATGCTTTGATTATTGTATGATGAACCGCCGTTGTCTTTTTCACTTCTGTAAGAATGCCCGATGTCAAAAAACAAAATTGAAGAATTGATTTTTAAATCAAGGTTGTGTTCTTTTTCCTCTGGTCTTGTTACAGGTTCTATTGGTTCATCGCCAAAAGGTTCGTAAAAACATTTGGACGTCATTAAAACCTGCTCAGCCGAACTTCTGCGGCATTCAGTTAATTGTGATTTAAAATCATCTTCAATTGATGTAATTATTTGCTCAAATAAACTTGGACGATTAAAATAATCGTCCCAACTGTCAAATTCTAAAATTTCACCTTCTTGTTTAAATTTTTCTCTTAACCATTTTTCAACTTCACGATTTGAAGTAAGCATTGGTCTTAATTGTCTGTGGTCGCCAACAAAAATTAAATTATTGCCAAAAATAATTGGAACAAGGGCTTCGGCTGTTGTTGCTTTACCTGCTTCGTCCATAATTACATAGTCAAATTCAAAGTTGTATTTTGAATATTTTTTCGCTGCAATATGGTTACAAGTAGCACCTATTACACGAATTGCATCAATCAATTTTTGGTTTACAGTGCTATTTTCATCTAATGAATTTATTGCAGCAAGCCAATCATAATGAATATCTTTGAGTTTAAAAAAGCGTTTTATATCTGTTTTTGCAACTTGCGAAAAAGCGTTTATAAATTCAAGTTCATTATTAACATTAGAAAGCAAAGAATTAAATTGATTAAGCCGTTCAATTAGTTTTTCTAATTGATTTCGTTTTGTTTTCCAATCGGTATCTTTAAGCAAAATATCTACAAATGATTGAAATAATGGATTTTCACTACTTAATTCGTCAAAAAATTGTCGTTTTAATTGACCATAATTTGATTTTGATTTATTTCCTGTTTCGATCTTCCAACCTTCAATTTTTCTATTAAGAGTATGTTTTTTAAGTGATTGCATTCTTGGTTCACGAATACCGCTTAAACGAACAAATGGAATATCTTTTTTAAGTAAGTTGTCCAATACATTATCAACTGCATCATTTGTTTGCGATGTTATCAATATTTTTGCATCTGGATTTGCTGATAAAAGTTGAAAAACTATTTCAGTAATTACGGTCGTTTTCCCTGTGCCGGGCGGTCCCTGAACTACGGTTAATGGTTTACGATATAAAGCATTTAAAATTGATTTTTGTTGATTGAAACTATATGTAAATTTGTTTCCCTTATCGTCTGTTTGAAAAATATCGTTTAATTCGTCATGTTCCAAAAAACCACCTTTTAATTCAGTTGGATTAAAAATGTAATGAATTAACTCACGACTTTGAACTTCATTGTGTCTAACTTTTTGAATTGCTTCAAGTTGCCTATTCTTTTCTGCTTCTTGTTGTGCAATATTTTCAAATAGGTATCCATTAGAAGGAATACATTCAAAATTAAGATATTCACAATCTTTGAGTTTCAAAATTTTCTCTTCGCTATCCCAATCATAAGCCACACCAACAAATTTAACCGGTTCTTTAATTTGTTTCTTATCTGCTATTGGACTTAAAATATATTCAAATTCATCATTTTTAGGGTCAGTAGCAATATCAATATGATTTAAAATTGTGTCAATTCGGCTGTATTTTTCGTTTTCTACAATAAAGAACCATATATCATAAGTACTTTTCTTTTCAAATTTTTTATATTTTAGACGAAGTGAGTTTTTTTCCAAAACTTCTTTTTCTTTGTTTAATATTTCCGTGAAAAAATCAAGTTCTTTATTTATATTTTGTTTACCTTTACGATAATCATACTCTAAATTTTTTTGTTTTAATATATTACGAAAATATGGTGTTAAGTCTAATGTTTGAATTCTATAAATTAAACGTGTTCTTTGAATGAAATTTATTTGAAAATCAAGTTTTTTTCCAAATTTTCTGCTCCTATTCCACCTTTCGTCTTTTATCTCTTGTTTGTGTTCTATATTTAATATTTTTAGTTCCTTATCTTGAATTAGCCACAATCCTGATGCTAAATAGTTATCAGTTGCAATATTCATCAAAACATTGCCGCCTTCTTTTGGATTAATATCAAAAATTGCGGGTGCTATTTCAGTTAAAAAATAACTATTATAAGTATGGTTGTTTTTGAAACTTATAAACACATTATTTTCTCGTTCAAAGTATTCCGCAAATTTTTGAACAATTTTATTTAAGCTGTCAATTAATTGATTATAATTTAATCGTTCCGATGGCTTTTCTTTGCAAAGTAAATTTATAAAATCAGTAATTGCTTGATTTTCCTGTGTCCGTTCAAAATACCAACTTATAACTTTTCCTATTGAGTAAATATCACTTTGGAATGGAAAACCTTTTTCAATCTTTGTATTCCATTTCTCTGGTGCTGCAAAATCTTTTGCAAATATTTCTAAATTTTGGGCTTGGCTTAATGTGGTTGTAATTCTTGATAAACCCAAATCTATCAAATAAAAATTATTATTGTTATCAACTAAAATATTATCAGGGTGAATATCTTCGTGGAAAATATTATGTTGTTGAATTTCTTGTAATGTTTTAGCAATTTGCAAAATACCTTTTAAAAAATAAACAGGGTGTAAATCGTTTATTTCTGTCAATGGTTTGTAAGTCAAGTATTGATAAATAATACAATATGATTTTTCTGAATTATCGAAACCATATTCAATTATTTCGGGAATAAAATCACTTTTTATTTTCTTTAAACTGCGTAATTTATCCATAAATAATTTGCCCGGTTGTGAATTTTTGTCAATTCCTTTAATCCACTTGGCAAAATATTGTTTGTCGAAATTATCTATCACAATCGCAGTGAAAGAATATCCACGTTCTTTTTTCTGTCCTTGTATTTGGTATTTATCTAAAATCATTTATTATTATATAATTACTTGTTATAACTTTGATTTTATCGCCCTCTTCCAAAGTAAAAACTGTCACCAGCTGCTAAATCCCCCCCTTAAACGCTCCCGCCACGTATGCGGCAGTGGGATGCAACATACGTGGCGTTTATGGGCTAAAACCCGCTTTTTGTTCGTTTTTGGGTACGGCACTGCCGACCGTCTTCAGCACCAGGGTGCCAAATCCGCAAATTTTTAACGATTTCAACGCACGACATTTAGCTTAAAAAGAAGCTAAGAAACTTGCTCGTTTAAATTTTGTGCAAAGGTAATTAATTATTGTCAAAACTTCCAAGCTTTTTTAATTTTTTTTCAAAAAAAATAAAATCACCTAAATTTTATTTAATTTTGTAAAATTTAATACTTGTTTTTATTTAAAACTAAGGCGTAGTTTGCTCCACATTTACGGTTCCTTGCACATTGTTGTTCCATTGCACGGTAATTTGGTGGGTGCCTTGCCCTGCAACGATGGTTCCGCCGGTAA
>JAGNRR010000134.1 GCA_017988595.1 Chitinophagaceae bacterium | reverse complement strand
ATTCGATACAGGAAAGAAAGTTATTAAAATTTTATTTAGATATCAAAATCTAGACTTTTTTATAAACAAAAATTAATAAAAATAAAAAATATCTAAATAGAATTCTATTTCAGCAATTATATATCCTTTTACTCTAAAAGTTCATTTTAGTTTTCAAAAAAATAAGTATCTTTACATTAAGACAAAAACGTCCGTTTATGTTCGAAGATGATTATTTTGATGATGAAGCCAAAGATTTAGAAGCCCTTCTTATAAAATTTGAGTTGGTGAAAAAAGGCGAAGCCAATCAACAACTTTCCGAAGACGATTTTGAATTTCTTATCGATTATTTTGAAGCCAATAACGAACGCGAAAATGCTACACTTGCTTGCGATATTGCCACTACACTTTATCCGTTTTGTGCCACGCTTTATTTACGAAAAGCCGAATGGCTGAGTATGATAAAAAAACACGGGCAAGCCTTATTGGTTCTTGATGAATTAGAAAAAATAGAGGCGCATAATATTGAAGCGTTGTTGCTTCGTTCCGACATTTTTGTAGAACAAGAACATTTGTACGATGCAGTAAATTTGCTCGAAAATAATTTACAATTTTTTAAAAACACAGATAAAATAGATTTGCTTTTTGAACTATCAGAAATCTATGATGAGCTTGAAGAATTTGATGAAGTCTATAAAACCTTAAAACGAATATTAAAAATTTCGCCATCGAATGAAGATGCTTTGATGCGCATTTGTTTTTGGGCAGACATCACCGATAATTTAGAAGACAGCATCGTGTTGCACAATGCCATTATCGACGATGTGCCTTTTACACCAACAGCTTGGTATAATTTGGGTGTGGCATATCAAGGCTTAAAACTTTATGAAAAAGCTATAGAAGCCTATGATTATTGTTTGGATATTGACGAAAAATATGAATTTGCATATCGTAATAAAGGCGATGCTTACATTCAATTAAAAAAATATAATGAAGCCATTGAGGTTTTGGAAACACATTTAAAAATAGCAAAAGCCGAAGATATCATTTTGGAAGCCATTGCTTTTTGTTGGGAAAAACAAAAAAATTATTCCAAAGCAAGACATTTTTATAGAAAAGCATCTCAGCTTAATCCAGAAGATGACACTATTTTTTTTAAAATTGGAGAAACTTATACCAAAGAACAACAATGGGAAAAAGCTGTTAAAGCATTCTCCATTGCGTTACACATCGATAAAGGAAATGCTACCTATTGCTTAGCCTTGGGCAATTGCCTGATGGAAATGGATGCACAAAAAGAAGCATTAGTTTGTTATGTAAATGCGGTGCGTTTGCGCCCAGATATAAAATCAACATGGCAAGCGTTGATAAAATCATTATACAAAGCTGAGTATTATAAAGAAGCCCTTTCGCAATTAGAAATTGCCGAAAGCCACTGTGGCGTTCGAGCTGAATTTATTTATTATCGAGCAGTAATTTTATTGGCATTGGGCAAAAGCAAAGAGGCTGTTTTGCAATTGGAAGATGCATTGGAAGAAAATCCAAAACGCACTTCCGCTATTTCTTATATAGATAAAGAAGCCATGCACCATCCTGTTTTTTCCGAAATATTAGCTCGTTTTAAAAAGAAAAAATAAGTTTCTTTTAGCCAATCCTTTTTAAAATTGGTATCTTTGCATTTCAAAAAAATCAATCTATGAAATTTGTAACGCATCTGGATAACGGAAAACAAGAATTGTGTTTGATGCACGATAATAAACTTTTTGCACTTTCTACACTTGACAGCAATTTGCCAAATACCATGAAAGGTTTTTTGGAAAACTGGGACGAAAATATTTCGTTAGCTAAAATTGCAAACGAAAAAATTATTGCTGGAAAATATGAAGCAAAAATTGAAATGGACAAAGCAGTAATTATAGCACCTGTTCCAGAACCCACAAGTTGCAGAGATGGCTATGCTTTTCGACAACACGTGGCTGCTGCGCGCCGAAATAGAAAAGTAGATATGATTGCCGAGTTTGACTCCTACCCTATTTTTTATTTTACAAATCATAATGCTATACAAGGACCTGGCGATATTCATTGTATGCCCGATCATTTTCAAAAATTAGATTTTGAATTAGAAGCTGCAATTGTGGTTTGCAAAAAAGGAAGAAATATTACAGCTAGCGAAGCAGATAATTATATTGGTGGCTATATGATTATGAATGACATGAGTGCAAGAACCTTGCAAATGGAAGAAATGTTATTGAACCTAGGACCAGCAAAAGGAAAAGATTTTAGTACCGTAATTGGACCAATTTTGGTTACACCAGATGAATTAGAAGCGTATAAAATTCCTTGTAAAGCAAATCATACGGGCAATGCCTATAATTTAAAAATGACTTGTAAAGTAAATGGCATACAAGTTAGCGAAGGAAATGTGGGTGATATGGATTGGACATTTGCCGAAATTCTTGAACGTTGTGCTTATGGTGTAGACATTCTACCTGGCGATGTTATTGGAAGTGGCACAGTTGGCACAGGTTGTTTTTTGGAATTAAATGGCACTGGACTTTTAAACGATCCTAGCTTTACACCTCAATGGTTAAAAGATGGCGACGTAGTAGAAATGGAAATTGAAGGATTGGGTCATTTGAGTAATACAATAAAAAAAGTAGATAGTGATTTTTCGATATTGGCTTTGAAAAAATAAAAAAGTTATTACATCCCTAATAATAAATTTTATAGTCTTATATTTAACTCTCACAATAAAAAATAAAACTTATGAAACAAAAAATTTTTACACTTATTATCATTCTTTTCTCATTTAATGTATCAAAAGCACAATTAGCAATTGGCTCAACAGCACCAGATTTTACATATACAGACATTAATAATGTAACGCAAAATCTATATACCTATCTTGATTCAGGGTATACAGTAATTATGGATATTTCTGCAACCTGGTGTGGACCTTGTTGGTCGGTACACAACTCACATGTTTTTGAAGATCTTACAAATCAATATGGATCAAATGGTACAATTGACCCAAAAAAAATCAAAATTTTCTTTTTTGAAGGCGATGGTTCAACTACTACTGCTGATTTAAATGGAACTGGAAGCAACACTCAAGGAGATTGGGTTACTGGAACAAATTATACTATTATCGACAATGCAGCAATTAAAAATAAATACCCTATTGGAGGATATCCACATTTTTATGTTATTTGCTCAGATAAAAAAGTAAAATATGAAATTGCAGGATATATGGCATCTATGCTCTCTACTCCATTTTGGGTTAATCAATTAAATGATTGCAAAATTCAAGTTGGATTTGAAACAATTGAAAAATCAAAAATTGATGTTTATCCAAATCCTGCTTCAAACACACTTTTTGTAAAAGGTATTAATGGACAATTACAAATTGATTTAATCGATGTATTAGGAAGAACTGTTCAACAAAATAGTTTTTCAAACATAGTAAATGAAACAAGTTTGGATATTACAAATGTTACAAAAGGCATTTATGTCCTAAAAATATCACAAGGCGAAAAAACTATTACAACTCAAGTTGTTATAGATAAATAATCTTAATTATATTTTATAAAAAAAATAGGGCTTAATGCCCTGTTTTTTTAAATATCTTTTAATCTTTAATTTTTTATAAAAAATTAAACTAATTATGCAAACCTTTAAATTTCATATTACGTCTTATATTTACTATTCACGATAAAAATAAAATACTTATGAAACAAAAAATTTTTACACTTATTACATTTTGCTTATTTAGCATTAACTCATTCAGTCAAAATGCTGTTTGGAAAGTAGAAGGAGTTGATAATATTCCAAATTTCACTATGAAGGATATTAACAACAACAACCACTCTCTTTACACTGCAACTCAAGCTGGAAAACACATGATTATTGATTTTTCTGCTACTTGGTGCGGACCATGCTGGAGTTATCATTCAAGCCATGTTCTTCAAAGATATTATGAAAAATATGGACCAACAGGCACTTTAGCCCAAGATGCTGCTGTTGTTATGTATGAAGTCGATAAAACAACAAATAATTTAACGACAAGTAGTTTTGGAGATTGGACAACAGGTGTTACTTATCCAATTTGTGATGATAATGTTTCAAACAATCCTGTAGTAAATTTTATGTCATCTGGAGGTAGCTATGGGATTCCAACAGTAGTTGTTGTATGTTCTGATAATACTTACTTTAAAATTAGTACTTCCAATACTAATGAAACTGTACTTCGTTCTTTTATTGAAACAAATTGTGGTCTTGCTCCAATGAGTAATACTTCTCTACAAGAAGTTGGGTTTCAATATGACATTTATCCAAATCCTTCAAACAATGAATTAAACATTGATTTAAATTTAAACAATAACCAAAATGTAGCTTATTCATTAGTAAATATGGTAGGACAAAAAGTGGTTGACAAGAAAAAAGAAAATGTAACTAGTGGCATCAACAAATTACAAATAAACACAAGTTCACTTCCAAATGGAATTTATTTTCTTCATTTATCAGTTGGTGATAGAAACTTGAGCAATAAAATAATTGTTCAACATTAATCCTTATTTTAATTTAAAAAAATGGTCGAATAAATTTTCGACCATTTTTTTTATAACAGCTCAATTCCATTTTCTTTTAGCAAAATTTTCTTTTCTTTATAAAGCAAGCCTATTGCTTTTTTAAATACTTTTTTACTCATTTGCAATTTATCAACTATCAACCAAGCATCGCTTTTATCGTGTAAACCCAAAAATCCATTTTCTTTTAGCAAAATATTTAATATTTTATCTGCATTAGGTTCTATGCTGGCATAGCCAATTGGATTTAAGGAAATGTCAATTTTATTATCTTCCCAAATTGCTTTTACAAAAGCTCGTCTTTTATCACCTATTTTTATTTTTTCAAATAATTCATCTTTGTAAATTAAGCCACTATATTTTTTATTTACAATAACATTACAACCCAAATCCGAAAATCGATAGACTTCAATATCTACTTCATCGCCCTTTTCAATATCATCAACAAAATTTTTATTTTCAAATTTTTTCAACTTGCTAGTTCCCACCAAACGTTGGCTTTTGTCATCCCAATATAAATGAATCATATAAGCATTTCCAACTTCCATTTTTTCCAATTGATTATCAAAGGGAACCAACAAATGCTTTTCCAAACCCCATTCTACAAATGCTCCTGCTTGGCTTACATCAAAAACATTAAGAAATGCAAATTCATTTAAGGTTAAAAAAGGAATTTCTGTAGTAGCAACAGGACGATGTTCTTTGTCAAGATATATAAAAACATTAATATTTTCACCAATTTGCATAGCATTGGTAATATATTTATTGGGCAATAATACATCTTCGCCGCTTTCGGTTTCTATTAAATAAAACCCAACCGATGTAAGCCGATCTATTTGTAAATTTTGAAATGTGCCAGGTATAAGC
>JAGNRR010000013.1 GCA_017988595.1 Chitinophagaceae bacterium | reverse complement strand
ACTAAAAAAACAACGTCTACAACAGCAGATCCTAAAAAAACAGCACCTAAAAAAACAGAATCAAAAAAAACAGCTACTAAAAAAGCAGATCCTAAAAAAGCGGCAGCAAAAAAAGCAGCTCCTAAGAAAAAATAATTTTTGTTTTTTCAAATTTAGAACCTACAATCCCGATGAAAATCGGGATTTTTTTATTTTTATAATTCTACGTCTTTGTATCTTTACAAGATGATACTTTTTAGACGATTTAAGTTTGTGTATTGGATAAATAATTTAATACAACGTAAAAAATTAAATTGCAATGAGGATATTTATAAAAAATATGGAATAAAAAAATCTGTTGTTTCATTAATTCAAAGCAAAGATTTACCACCTACAACTGAAAACGAAAAACCATGGTTAGATAAATTTAATTCAAGTACTGAAGATTTAGTAACTAATATAGATTTTAAAAAATTTTCAAATGACATTCAACTGGAGCTGTTATCATGGACAAAAAATGGTTTTTTGAAATTAAATAATTTTTATTCATCACAAGAATGCGATGAAATTAATGATGAAATTGAAAAATTATTAAAAACACAAACCGCCAAACAACGACTTGACGAGAGAGTAATTTTTGCTATACATCAAAGTAAAGCCATTTATGAAATTGCAAACAACAAAAAACTAAACGATGTTTTGAGCTTTATTCTTGGTAAAAAAGTAAAACTTTTTCAAAGTTTAAACTTTAAAAAAGGTAGTGCTCAATTAGCTCACAGCGACACTATACACATGACAACATATCCGCTTGGATATATGATTGCAGCTTGGATAGCACTTGAAGATATAAAAATGGATAGTGGACCTCTTTTTTATTATCCAGGTAGTCATAAATTACCTTATGTATTAAATAAAGATTTTCATCACGAGGATTCTTTTTTTATACACGGCAAAAACACCTACAAAAAATACGAACAAGCGATTCAAGATATTATCGAAAAAAATAATTTGCAGAAAGAAATTTTTTTGGCAAAAAAAGGTGATGTTTTAATTTGGCATGCCAATTTATTACATGGTGGTATGCCAATTGAAAATAAAGAATTAACAAGAAAAAGTATGGTGTTGCATTTTTATGCAGAAGATGTAATTTCTTATCATGAGATTACACAACGACCAGCCATTTTTGGCGGAAAGGAAGCTGAATGTGCTGTTACCGCAAGCGAAAGATAAATTTCTTAGTTAATATTCAAATCTTCCCAAATCACTTTCTATAATCAATTCTTTTTTGGAATGAGTTTCTACAAAACCACTAATTTGAGCATCAATATTAAATGTTTTTGCGATTACTACTAATTCATTTGCAGTTTTTTCATCTGTATACATTTCTAATCGTTGTCCCATATTAAACACTTTATACATTTCTTTCCAATCTGTTCCAACTGCATCTTGTATCAAAGAAAAAATTTCTGGATGTGGCAATAAATTATTTTTTACTACTCGTAAATTATCTGGAATATAATGCAAACATTTTGTTTGTCCTCCACCGCTACAGTGAATTATTGCATTGATTTTATCAAAATGATTTTCTAATATTTTTAATACCAAAGGCGCATAAGTTCTTGTTGGAGATAATATTAACTCGCTTATCCTTTTTCCTGAAAGGCTTTTATCTTGCAAATTATATTTACCACTATAAATAACTTTCTTATCTAAATTTTCATCGAAAACTTCTTGATATTTTTCTGCATAACTGTGATTTAAAATATCATGTCTTGCACTTGTCAAGCCATTACTTCCTATTCCACTATTTTCAAAAGTTTCGTAAATAGCTTTCCCATAACTAGCAAATGAAACAATAACATTTCCAGCTTTAACATTCATGCTATCTACAATTTCATTTTTTTTCATTCTACACATCATCGTACCATCAACCAAAATTGTGCGAACAACATCACCAACATCAGCTGTTTCACCACCAAGAAGATGAATTTTAACATCAAATTTTTTCAATTCATCAATAACTTCTTGCGTACCATTAATTACTGCAGAAATTATTTCACCAGGAATTAAAGATTTATTTCTTCCAATTGTACTCGTATAAGTAAAATTATTTTTTGCCCCAACACAAAGCATATCATCTAAATTCATCACCAATGCATCTTGTGCAATGCCTTTCCACACCGACAAATCTCCTGTTTCTTTCCAATGCAAATAAGCCAAAATACTTTTTGTACCAGCACCATCAGCGTGCATAATATTACAAAAATCTTCTTCTTGACTTAAAAAATCAGGATAAATTCTGCAAAATGCTTTTGGATACAATCCTTTGTCTAAATCTTTTACTGCCAAATGCACATCTTCTTTGTCTGCGCTCACTCCTCTTTGTTGATATAAATTTCTCATAATTTAAAAATACAAAAATGCAAAACAATCTTTAGTTTTGTGCAACTATTTATGCAGGTTTTTTACGGAGTCGAAAATAAGTTTAATATTGAAAAAGTAGTTTTAACTATTGGTACTTTTGATGGTGTTCATTTAGGACATCAACAAATTTTAAATGAGCTTGTTAAGGAGGCCAAAAAAATTGATGGAAAAAGTGTATTAATTACATTTGAACCTCATCCACGTTTAGTTTTAAGCAATTTTGAAAGTACAATAGAATTGATTGATTCGCTTGATGAAAAAATTGAAAAATTAAAAAAACTAAACTTAGATTATTTATTTGTAATACCATTTACGAAAACATTTGCCAACCAACAACCCCAAAACTATGTGGAAAATTTTTTAATCAAAAATTTCAATTTACACACCATTATTATTGGCTATGATCATCGTTTTGGAAATAATAGAGCCGGTGATATAGATTTTTTAAAAACATATAGCGATAAAAACCAATTTCATTTAATTGAAATATTAGCAAAACAAATTGATGAAAATATAATATCCTCTTCAAAAATTAGACAAGCACTTAAAAATGGCGAAATAGAATTGGCAAATAAATATTTAGGAAATGATTTTGTAATTTCAGGAACAGTAATTCATGGTGCAAAAAGAGGACGAACCATTGGCTATCCTACAGCAAATTTAAAATTGAAAAATGAATATAAACTTATTCCTTTAAATGGTGTTTATATTGTAAAAATAAATATCGAAAATGAAATATATTTTGGCGTTTGTAATGTTGGCATCAACCCAACAACAGAAAATAATAATGCTATAAAAATAGAAACGTTTATTTTTGATTTTGAAAATGACATTTATGAAAAGGAAATAAAACTTACTTTTTTGAAATACATTAGACCTGAAAAAAAATTTAATTCATTAGAAGAATTAAAAAAAGCAATTGCCTACGATGTAGATTATGCAAAAAATAATTCACATCATTATCGATAAGGTTTTTCGCCTTTGTTTTCTATTTCATTAATTTTAAAATGATAACGTTTATTGTCTTTTTTGTAAAAAATTATAGCTTTTGCATCAAATTTAAAAGGAGGGATGAAGTTTTTAAAAGCTGCAGAAGAATCAATGTTTTTATAAAAATTTTTATACAAATCTTTGTTTGCTTTTATAGTATACGATTTGTTTTTATCTATAATTTCATTTGTAATAACTTTTGTTACATTACTATAAATTTCAACAGGAACTGGTGTATATCCAAACCAAACCGAATCAATTTCAATGTTGTCAACTAATGGCATTACTACAAATTCATACACATCACCAACAATTCTATTGTTACCACTTTGATGATAAAAAACTGCATTGTTGCATTGCACAAATCTATTTGATATTGAGGGTAATTCTTTTTTAATTGAAGCACAAGAAAAAACAAAAAAGAAACTGAAAAGAAAACTATTTTTTATCATAAGGCTAAAATTTTATATGTTAATTCTTTTAGCAAATCGGTGTCGGAAAAATTAGAATTTACACCCAACGATTTTAAATTATATGCTGCTATATGATGAATAAGTTGTTTTGATTTTTCCAAATCATAATATTGTGATGCTTTTCGATAATCTTTTAAGAAAAAAGAATTTACGCCCATTTCTTTTGCTGCTTCAAAATCATTTTTGTGTTTTACAAATTGAAACATATATAAATTATTGAAAAAATAATACATCGAACCACACAATACGACCATTGGAAACTCTTTGGAATGTGCAAAAAAATAATTTAAAATCCGAGCTGTTTTTTCATAATCTTTAAATGCTAGTGCATTTACAAATTCAAAAGCATTATAATCTTTACTAATGCCAACATATTTTTCGATATGTTCATTTGTTATTTCTTCATTCGAGGAAATATTCAAACTTATTTTCTCAAGCTCATTGGCTATTTGCTGCAAATCATTTCCAATATGTTGTGCCAAAAGGGCAATTGTTTCTGGATGAATCTTTATTGCATTTTCTTTGCAATGATTGGAAATCCATGTGTGCAAATATTCTTCTTTAACTTTATCAAAAGTAGTAAGCGCATTTAGTTTTTTTACTTTTTTTCCAAACGATGTTCTAGCGTCTATTTTTTTGTATTTGTGTGCAATTACAAAAACTGTTGTCGACGGAATACTATCTAAATAAGGTTCAAGTAGCGCCAATTCTTTAAACTGACTTGCTTCTTTAAGAATGACCAATGTTTTTTCGGCAAACATTGGCGGTTTTCTTATTTCATTTAGCACTGCATTTTTATCGCTATCTTTTCCATAAAGCACACAAAAATTAAAATCTTTTTCGCTTTCGCTCAATAAATCTTTTTCAAATGCATCCACTAAGGTGTCAATATAAAAAGGTTCTTCGCCGTCAAAAACATAAAGCGAATTTACATTTTTGGCTTTTATGTCTTTTAATAATTGGATTGTACTCATTCTTCAATTCTAATAATTTGTTCGTCGCTAAGCAAAGGTAAGTGCATTAATTTTAATGACACTTGAGCTGTGGTAATGACATCTTTTGAACAATAAGTTGCTATTCGATTTAAGTTTTTTTCTTTCCAAAAAACAAAAGCCACTTCGCTGCCATCAATGTCATCTTTTGGAGTTGCAATTTGCAAAATTTCAGCCAATAAATTCAACGATGTAAAATGCTTATAATCGCCAAATTTCCATAGTTGCATCGTGTCCATCAAGCTGCTTTCCCAGGGTTTTTGCTCTTGCAATTCTTGAATAATTTTCGGAAATGCAATGCCATTTATAATTAATCGACGGCATATAAACGGCAAATCAAATTCTTTGATATTATGACCACAAAATTTTTTATTTTTTGATTGAAAAAATGCAGATGTTATTTCACAAAATTCTTGAAGCAATTCGTACTCATTTTCATTACTTATTGTTTTTACTCGAAATTGATTTTCATTTCTTTCATTATAAAAATAGCCCAAACCTATGCACACAATTTTACCGAACTCCGAAAAAATACCAGCTTTATCAAAAAAAGTTTCTTCAAAATTTTCGTTTTCTTTGTCGATCAATTTTGATTTTTTTTGCCATAACAATTTCATGTTTTCCGAAAGCAAATTATAATTTTCTACAATAGGAACCGTTTCAATATCGATATATAAATAAGGTGGGTAGTGTGTCATTTTTTATCATTAAAGCATAAATATAATTATAAAAATTTTATGATTTAAAAAATGAAATGGAACTTATTAAAAAAAAATAATTGTTTTATAATAATTTATCTTTGTCTTTATGAAAAAGAAATTTTTAGCACTTTTATTAATTTTATTAATGGCAGCATTTGGGTTTTGGATATTAAAAACCTTGTTTATGCCTCCAGCAAAATTATTAAAGATTGCACAACAAGGTCAAACATTTATTTTAGAGGAGAAATCATTTAAAACTCTAGATGGCGAAGAAGAAATTATCCGTATTGATGCCAAAAAAATAAATCGAAAAATGGCTCACCTAATTATAAAAAAAGGTGAAAATAATTTAGCAGACAAAGAATTAATCGTTGGCGAAAAACTTCAATTCAATTATTTAGGCACACCTTATCATATCGAATTATTAAAAATCGAAGCCAAATTATTGGGAAGAGAAAAAGCAGAATTGCGCCTAAAACAAAATTAATTTTTAATGGAAGAAAATACAATTATTTCACCATTCACTCCCGAATATTTTATGCGGCAAGCTATTTTAGAAGCCAAAAAAGCTGAAGCCGAAAATGAAGTGCCGATAGGCGCTGTGATTGTAATTGATAATAAAATTATTGCACGAGGCTATAATCAAGTTGAAAAATTAAATGATTGCACGGCTCACGCCGAAATTATTGCATTGACATCAGCTTTTCAATATTTGAATAGCAAATATGTACCTAATGCTTCTTTGTTTGTAACTCTTGAGCCCTGTTTAATGTGCTGTGGTGCATTGTATTGGAGCAAAATTTCAAAAATATACTTTGGTGCCTCTGATGAAAAAAATGGTTATAAAAAACATTGTTATTCCAATCCATTTCATCCCAAAACAGAAATTCATTCGGGTTTATTAGCAGAAGAATCTTTGACATTAATCCAAGATTTTTTTAAGAAAAAAAGATAATTTTTTAGAAAGCAATTTTTTAATTTTCAAAATCGTATTTTTGATTTTTCAAAAAAATATTTCTCCATGAACACATCATTAAAAACTATTTTATTGACATTGCTCACCCTTTCGGTTTTCACAATTGCATTAATAGAAGTAAGCGGCATAAGCACTTCAGCGCTTTACAATAAATTAGGCATGAACAATGGACCCATAAAACCAGCCACAGAAGTTGAAAAAAACGATAGAGAAAAGAAAATTGAAACCATGCCAAAAACCGAAATTGAAGTATTGGAAAAAGATTTTGATTTTGGCAACCTAAAAGATGGCGATGTGGTAAAACATGATTATGTAGTAAAAAATATTGGAAAAGAACCTTTACTAATTGCAAAAATTCAAACTTCATGCGGATGCACTGCACCTAGTTTTCCCAAAGAACCCATATTGCCAAATCAAACAGCTGTGGTTACTTTAGAATTTAATAGCAGTGGCAAAATAGGCAAAGTAGAAAAAGGTGCATTAATTGTTGCTAATGCTACCAACGCACCATTTCCATTACATTTTAAAGCATTTGTAAAAGAATAAAGTGCTAAAAAAATTATTAAATAAATCCATAAGCAACACCAATTCCGAAGCATCATTTATTGATCATTTGGAAGCATTACGATGGCATATTGTACGCTCGCTTATTGCCATTATGATTTTTTCGGTTGTGGCTTTTATTTACATTACACCTATTTTCGATAAAATAATTTTAGGACCCACCAATCCAAATTTTATCTCCTACCGACTATTTTGCAAACTCGGAAAACTGCTCCACATAGATAATTTATGCATGACAGATGTTGCTATCGATTTTCAAAACACGCAGCTCTCTGGACAATTTATGATGAGTCTTACATCAGCAATGGTTTTTGGATTCATCATGGCTTTCCCATATGTGGCTTACGAAATTTGGAAATTTATTAAACCTGCCCTCACCGAAAAAGAAAAAAAAATGAGCACAGGATTTATTTTTTGGGTTAGTGTGTTGTTTTTATTAGGTATATGTTTTGGCTATTATATTATCACTCCATACACCATTAATTTTTTTGCTACTTATCAAATCAGCGATAAATTCAAAAACATTATAAAAATTGACGATTATTTAAGCAATGTAATGAATCTTTCCCTCGGCACTGGTATTGTTTTCGAAATGCCAGTTGTGGTCTTTTTTCTTAGCAAACTTGGCTTGCTTACACCTACTTACATGCGAGAATATCGAAAATATGCAGTAGTCATTATTTTATTTTTAGCTGCTATTATCACACCTTCGCCTGATGTAATCAGCCAATTTATCGTTGCCCTTCCCATGTGGATATTATACGAAATTAGCATTTACATTTCTGCCATCGTAAAAAAAGAAAAAGACAGAAAAAACAAAGAATTTTTTAGTTCATAGAAATATATATTCACCATGAACCCTCGCCAACTCTTCCTCAATCACCTCGCCCAAACATCCCAAAACCCCTTGGGCATACAAATCAATTATGCAAAAGACGAATTCCTCTACGATGAAAATAACAAAAAATACATAGACATCATCGGCGGCATATCCGTTTGCAATATCGGGCATCAACACCCAGATGTAAACCACGCTATCGAACAACAACTCCAAAAATACTTACACGTCATGGTCTATGGCGAAATCGTTCAAAGCCCACAAAGCCAATATGCCAAAACTTTAATTGATCTTTTACCTCCAACCTTAAACTGTGTTTATTTCACCAACAGCGGCAGCGAAGCCACCGAAGGTGCCATGAAACTAGCAAAAAGATACACCGGAAAATCAAAAATAATTTCTTTCAAAAACTCCTATCACGGCAGCACACAAGGTGCGCTCAGTGTTATGGGCAGCGAATATTGGCAACAAGCCTTTCGTCCGCTATTGCCAAATATTTTTCTATTCGATTATGGCACTCAAGAAGCCATCGACAATATCGACAACAACACCGCCTGCATTATTCTTGAACCCATTCAAAGCGAAGCAGGCGTTTTTCAAGCCCCAAAAGAATGGTTTTTAAGCTTGCGCAAAAAATGCAATGAAACCAACACCCTGCTCATTCTCGATGAAATACAAACAGGCTTTGGCAGAACAGGCACTTTTTTTGCCTTCGAAAATCTTGGTTTCACGCCAGATATTTTGCTTCTCGGCAAAGCACTTGGTGGCGGAATGCCTATGGGTGCTTTTATTGCCGATAAAAAAATAATGGATGCATTATCTACCAATCCTGTTTTAGGACATATCACCACATTTGGCGGACACCCACTTTGTTGTGCCGCAGGCAATGCAGCTACACATTTTTTAAAAAAATATTTAACAGAAAACAAAAATGTAGTTTTAGAAAAAGAAAAATTATTTCTTGAAAAATTAAAGCACAAAAAAATAAATAACATCACCAGTTGCGGATTATTAATGGCAATTCATTTTGACGACTTTGAAATTAATAAAAAAATAATTGATAAATGTATTGAAAACGGCGTTTTCACAGATTGGTTTTTATTTGCATCCAATTGTTTGCGCATTGCCCCACCATTAACAATATCAAATGAAAGCATTGAAGAAGCTTGCGCAATAATCTTAACTTCTATCGACGAAGTATTTTCCACACTATAATTTTAAAAAAAATGTCAGCTACTAAATTAAATAAAACAACATTAATAACAGGCGCATCAGGAGGAATTGGCTATGAAATAGCAAAAATATTTGCAAAAAATGGACACGATTTAATTTTAGTGGCACGCTCGGCAGATAAACTTTTGACTATTGCCAACGAATTTCGAGAAAAATACAATATCAAAGTTGCTGCATTTGCCAAAGATTTAAGCAACACAGCTGAAGTTATTTCATTAGTTGAAATTATTAAAAAAGAAAATGTATTTATCGATTATTTAGTTAACAATGCTGGCATTGGTTTATATGGCGCATTTGATAACACCAAATGGCAAGACGATGAAAAAATGATGTTGTTAAACATGAACACACTTACTTATTTATGCAAAGCATTCATTCCTGAAATGAAAAAAGAAGGAAGAGGACATGTGTTAAACATTGCTTCTACAGCAGCTTTTCAACCGGGTCCAAATATGGCAGTTTATTTTGCCACCAAAGCATTTGTACTTCATTTCTCGGAAGCCATCAATGAAGAACTCAAAGGAACTGGTGTTTCAGTTACAGCAGTTTGCCCTGGTGCCACCGAAAGCGGATTCCAAAAACAAGCCAATATGGAAAACACCGCGTTGTTCAATAAAAAAATTCCTACATCGGCAGAAGTAGCCGAGTTTGCATTTTTGGCAATGATGCAACGAAAATCAGTTGCTATTCATGGATTTAAAAATAAATTTCTTGTATTTTCAACTCGTTTTGCTCCTAGAAGTTTAGTGACAAAAATTACAAAATATATAATGAAAGAAAATTAAGATTAGTATTAAAATGTAAATTTTTTAATCAATCCTAATTTCGTTCTTCTTTTAAGCTTTTAATATCTTTTATTAATTGATTTACTTCGTCCATTTTTGTTCCATCATATGAACCTCGAACACGATTGTTTTTATCAACTAAAATAAAAAATTCAGAATGGATAAAATCAGGTAAAATCTTTTTGGTTGTGTCTTCTACAACAGTTATTAAATAAGAATTTATAGCTGCTGTATACAAATCATGTTTTGAACCAGTAAGAAATTGCCATTGTTTTGGATCTGCATCAAATTTTTCTGAATATCGTTTCATTTGTTCCACCGTATCCGTTTCAGGGTCAACAGTGTGAGATAGAATTACAATATCATTATCACCTCTAAAATGCTGATACACTTTTGCCATATTATCATTCATTTTAGGGCAAATACCTTGGCAGGTTGTAAAAAAATATTCTACAATTTTAATTTTCCCTTCCACATTTTTTTCGGTTATCGTATCACCAAATTGATTTATGAATGAAAATGGCTCCACTTTGTGTCCTGGATTTCCATAAACACGCAATTGACGAGGTGCTTTTTTATATTCATAATAATAATATCCTAAAAATCCGCCACCCAATACAATAAAAAATAACAATAAGAAAAGGGCGTTTTTGTTTGCTTTCATAATATTTGCAAAATTAGATAACAAAACCGACTTTTAGATTTTTAACTATTATTAGTTTTTTTATTTTATTATAAAAAGGAGATTAAAAAAAAAGTCAATTTCTATTTAACAAAAACATTTATTTTTACGTCTATAGCGTTATAAAATTTAAACTTAAAAACAATTGCGCACCTATTTAATAAAAACACCAAGAATACTAAAAGCTGCATACTTAAATTGTATATGGGAAATTTCATCTCATGCCAATAGTATTTACTTGACATTTGACGATGGTCCACATCCCGAGATTACGCCTTTTGTCTTGGAACAATTGGAAAAATATAACGCCAAAGCCACATTTTTTTGTATTGGCGACAATGTAGAAAAATATCCAGAAGTATATCAACAAATTATTGATAAAGGACATAGTATTGGCAATCACACCCAACATCACCTAAATGGTTTTTATACCGACAATTTAATCTACTTAAAAGACATCAGTGCAGCAGCAAAACTTATAAAAAGCAATATGTTTCGTCCACCATATGGCAGAATTACTTACGCTCAAATGGCAGGTATAAAAAGACTTTTTCCGCAGATGAAAATCATCATGTGGGATGTATTAAGTGGCGATTTTGATACTGCTTTAAAACCACAAGCTTGTTTTAGAAATGTGAGAAACACAGCCCTGCCTGGCTCCATAATTGTTTTTCATGATAGTGAAAAAGCATGGAAAAGATTAAAACACACGTTGCCATTGTTTCTCAAACATTGCGAAGAAAAAAAATGGACCATGAAAAAAATAAATTTATAAATGTTTATAGACACACACAGCCATATGTATGCTGAGGAATTTGATTTAGATCGAAATGAAATCATTAAAAAAGCAATTGAAGTTGGCGTTAAAAAAATAGTATTGCCAAATTGCAATAGCGAAACTGTTGGTGTAATGTTGGCACTTGAAAAACAATTTCCCGAAAATTGTTTTTCAATGATGGGATTACATCCATGTTATGTAAAAGAAAATGTTGAGGAAGAATTGGCATTGGTAGAAAAACTATTGAACGAAAAAAAATTTATTGCTGTAGGCGAAATAGGCTTAGATTTTTATTGGGATACTTCATTCAAAGAAGAACAAATCAATGCTTTTCAATTTCAAATAGACTTGGCTAAAAAACATAAGTTACCTATTGCCATTCACACCAGAAATGCCATGGCTGAAACTATTGAACTGATAGAAAAAAACAAAGATGAAAACCTGCGTGGTGTTTTTCATTGTTTTAGCGGAACGCTAGAAGATGCAAAAAAAATTATTTCCTTGGGTTTTTATTTGGGCATTGGTGGTGTAATTACTTATAAAAACAGTGGATTGCAAGAAATATTAAAAGAAATTGACTTACAACACATTTTATTAGAAACCGATGCACCTTATTTATCACCCGTGCCATTTAGAGGAAAAAGAAATGAAAGTGCATATATTCCTTTTATAGCTGAAAAACTTTCAGAAATTAAGGATTGTTCTTTGAATACTATTAAGGAACAAACAACTGAAAATGCGATTTCATTATTTGGAATCATATAATATTTTTTATTATCTGTTAAAGAAAATATAAAACATTTCAAACCATGTAACATTTTTATAAATTCATCGTCTATATAAGTATATAGTTTTTTCATAAATAGGGACGAGCTTCGGCTCAAAAAAACTGCCTTGTCTAAGGCAGTTTTTTTTTTATACGTATTATTGTTTTAATTTGTATGAAATTTTAACTCAAAAAATACAATGACTATTACTCCTGATTCATTAAAAACCGCTGAACTTCATGCATATTTGCTTGGTGCTATTTCGCCAAGACCAATTTGTTTTGCTAGCACAATAGATCTAGAAGGAAATGTAAACCTTTCCCCATTTAGTTTTTTCAATATTTTTGGTAGCAAACCTACAAGGATTATTTTTTCACCAGCCAGACGTGTTCGTGATAATACTATTAAACACACATTGGAAAATTGCAAAGCAACTAAAGAAGTAGTCATTAATGTGGTGAATTACAATATGGTTCAACAAATGAGTTTGGCAAGTTGCGAATACCCAAAAGGAGTAAATGAATTTGCAAAAGCTGGTTTTACGGAAGTGGCTTCTGAAATGATAAAAGCACCAAGAGTAAAAGAATCTCCTGTTCAGATAGAATGCAAAGTGGTGGAAATAATAGAAACTGGTCAAGAAGGCGGTGCTGGAAATTTGATTATTTGCGAAATGCTTTGTATGCACATAAACGAAAATGTATTGAACGAAAATCATCAAATAGACCCACACAAAATAGATTTAGTAGCCAGAATGGGGGGCGATTATTATTGTCGTGCAAGTGGCGATGCTGTTTTTGTAGTACCAAAACCAAATATGAATCTTGGCATTGGCATTGACAATTTGCCAGAAAAAGTAAAGAATAGCAATGTATTTTCGGGAAATGATTTGGGCATGCTTGCAAATTTTTCTACTATTCCAGAAAAAAATTTAACGCTAGACATAGGGAAAAATTCAACTGAAAATTGGGAAGAAACGGCAAAAGCTTTTTTGCAAAAAAACGAGGTAGAAATGGCTTGGCAAATTATTTTACTTAACTTGTAGTTATTCTATTTCAATAAAAAAATGATAGGCACTTTTGCACGAACTTTAACAGGCGTATTTTTATTTTTTCCAGGCATCCAAGTTGGCATATTATCTACAAGTCTTTTTGCTTCTTCATCTATACTTTCAAAAACACTTTTTTCTATTCTCGAGTCTGAAATTGAGCCATCTTCATTAACAACAAAAGACACTAATACAGTACCTTGTTTTCCTTCGCGAATAGCATCTTTTGGATAGTTTAAATTTGTAATTAAATAATTGTTGAAGGAATAATTTCCGCCTGGAAAATTTGGTGCTTCATCTGCCCATGCATACACATTTTCATTAGAAGTTGTTGTTTCTAAAACAGGGCTTTTTGCCAACATTTCATCTTCACTCAATTTTGTTTTTCGTGCAGGCAATTGTGTTGTTTTTTCCACTACTTTTTCATCTAATACAATAGTTGAATTTTTTCCAGAAGTGGAAATACTGCTTAAGTTTATTTCTACAGGCTCTTCTTCTTTTTCAATGGTATAAATTAATGGAAGTGTAAATTTTGTTTTTATCGCTACACCATTTTTAATAGTTGGTTGCCAGTCTGGCATTTTATCAAAAAGTTCAGTAACACTTTTTTGCCAAATACTATCGTGTTTTGGGCTCGATTTTATTTTCAAGTCTGTAATTTTTCCAACTTCATCTACTATAAAATTTACAACTACTTTTCCTTCTATATTATTTTCCATTGCATAATCAGGATAAATAATATTTTCAACAATAAAATTATTCAGTGCTTCAATGCCTCCAGGAAATTGAGCAATTTGTTTTTGTGCAAACAAGAATTGAGTACTGAAGATAATGATGAAGAGGTAAACTATTTTTTTCATAGTTTAAAAGTAAAAAATATTCATTGATTTTACCAATCTTTTTCCAATTGAAAATTGCCAGCTTTGCCTTTTTCTTTTTTCCCTTTTAGTTTTTGTTCTTCTCTATTTAGGGCATCAAGTATTTGTTTTGCTTGTTCTTTGGTCAATTTGCTTGGCATTTTTTTGGGTTGTTGTTCTTCACTTTTATTTTCATTTTTTTTCTCGTCTTGCTTTTTTTTCTCTTCGTCTTGCTTGTCTTTATTTTGTTGCTCTTTCTCTTTTTGTTCCTTTTCTTTATTATCCTTGTCTTTTTGCTGTTCTTTCTCTTTTTTATCGTCTTTTTTATTTTCTTTATTTTGTTGCTCTTTTTTAAGCATTTGCTGAGCATAAGCCAAAGCATACTTGCTCTCTTTTGAATTGGGATTATTTCTTAATGCTTGCTTGTAATAATTTATTGATTCTGCCCATTTTTGTTGGTCTGCATAAGTATTTCCTGCATTGTGCCAAGCATTTGCTTTTAAATTTTTATCGGAGCTAACTGTTGCCACTTCCTCAAAATTTTTCATTGCTTTTTCGTATTGTTTATTTTGATATTGAGCATTAGCAAGATTAAATTGAGCATTTCTATTTTTAGGATTTATTTCTATTATTTTATTATAATAAGTTTCAGCTTCTGAAAATTTTTGTTCTTTATAATTTTTATTTCCTAAATACAATTCACTGTTTTTTTGCTGTGCAAATGAATTTAAATTACAAAATAAAATAAGCATTAGAACACTCATTTTTTTCTTCGAAATCTGAATATGGATAAAAAATTCTAATAAAATAAAAAACAAACTTAATATTAAAAAATATTGAAAATAGGTTTTGTAATTCATGTATTGATCTCCTCCTAATTGTTTTTGTTTCATGCTATTTATTTCAGCAAATATTGCATTTGTAACATTATCTATATTTTGCAAGGGTTCATAAATTCCATTTCCAAGTTCAGCTATTTTTATTAGTTCTTCTTCATTCAATTTTGAAACTACCACATTTCCATTTTCATCGTTCACAAATTGTTGATTTGTATTTGGCAATGGAATTTTACCACCTTCAACACTTCCTACCCCAATAGTATTTATTTTTATCCCTTTATCCACTGCATCTTTTGTAGCACTTGCTGCTTTCTCATCATGATCTTCGCCATCACTTATCAAAATAATACTTTTATATTGAGTTTCTTTTTCATTAAAAATCTGCGAAGCCATTTCAATAGCTTCGCCAATTACCGTTCCTTGAGTTGGTATTAAATTGGGTGTAGCAATATCTAAATTCATTTTAATAGCAGCCAAATCACTAGTTAGTGGCACAGAAATATAAGATTTTCCCGCAAAAAATACAAGACCAATTCTATTATTGTGTAACTTTTCAATTAGTTTCGAAGTTAGTAATTTTGCTTTTTCCAAACGGCTTGGAGCAACATCTTGCGCATACATACTTTTACTTAAATCTAAAGCAATCACCACATCAATTCCTGAACGTTTTAGTGTAGAATCTTTTTCGGGTTCTTGTAAATTAGCCAAAGAAAATATGCCAAAAAAAAGCGCACAAATTAAAAATGCAAAACGCCAACCTTTTTTTAAATATTCAAAGGATGGAATTAATTTCTCAATTAGAACATTATCGCCCAAAAGATTTATTTTATTTTTTCGTTGTTTCTTCCAAGTAAAAAAAATAGCAATTAACACTATCAATCCTAACAAAAACCAAAAATAATTTATATGCTGAAATTGCATCATGGCGCAAATTTACCAATATTAATAATCAATTTGCTTGTTCATTTTTCAATTTTAACTTTTTATTTCAATTGTTATAAAATCAATATAAGTAGGTACTATAAAGAAATTCAATATAAGATTAGATTTTTAATTTTGATTTCATAGTTGGAATAGTGTAAATTTGTATCAAAATTAAAAGTCATGGCATATTCAGAAAAAGTAATTGAACACTATAGCAACCCAAAAAATGTTGGTACACTTGATAAAAATAGTAAAACTGTTGGTACTGGTTTAGTAGGTGCACCTGAATGTGGCGACGTTATGCGCTTACAAATAGAAGTTGACGAGGCTACAGGAATTATTAAAGATGCTAAGTTTAAAACTTTTGGTTGTGGTTCTGCAATTGCCTCTTCAAGTATTGCTACAGAATGGCTAAAAGGAAAAAATATAGATGATGCCGTAAAAATTGACAATATGGATATTGTAGAAGAATTAAATCTTCCTCCAGTAAAAATTCATTGTTCGGTTTTGGCAGAAGATGCTATAAAATCTGCTATTAATGATTATAGAAAGAAAAACGGAATGCCAGAACTTGAACTTGAAGAAAAAATAGTTCATTAATTTATTAATAAAAAATACGTTTTTTCATTAAAAAAATAATTTAAAAACCATGGAAACATTATTAGAAAACAGCATTTATATTTCTGACAAAGCAAAAGATAGACTTGATAAATTATTTCAAGAATCTAGCTTAGACGAAACTTATTTTGTTCGTGTAAGTGTTGTTGGAGGTGGATGTAGTGGATTAAGTTATAAATTAGATTTTGACAATGAAATGCAACCCAATGATCAACAATTTGAAGATAAAGGAATAAAAATTGTTTGCGATTTAAAAAGCTTTTTATATCTAGTAAACACCACCTTAGATTTTAGTGATGGATTAAATGGCAAAGGATTTAATTTTGTAAATCCTAATGCTAGCCGAACATGTGGATGTGGCGACAGTTTTGGAGTTTAAAATATAAATTTACTTTATTCTTTAATCAATTTTTCAGAATACAAAAATCATTTATCTCCTTTTATCATTAATATATAATTTCCTGTTGAAAGCGGATTAATATTAAATGAAAATTGATTTTTTCCTTTAGTACAATTTTTTTCCAATAAATGCTGAATCAATTTACCATTCACATCTAGAATAGAACATCTTACATTTTGAGTTTCTGTTAAATCAAAAATAGTATTGAAAAACGTTTCTGGAACAGGATTTGGATAAATTATTGAAGCGCTTTTTGGTCTTTCAATTAAAGGTGCAGACGCTGGAAATTCGGTGTTAAATATCTTTCCAATCCAAGTTCTGCAACCATTATTTGTTCCATAAGAACCAGCCATAAAAGAAATTGAAGGATTGTTATACATTTTTTGAATGTTGGTATAATCGCCCCATCTTTCGTTAGAATCTACTAATGAATTGGTTACTGTAACACCATCTTTTACAGAAATAATATCCGAAAAATCGCCAGCATCGTTTTTATACATTATTGATGTTCCAGAAAAACTATCTCGATAACAATGTAAAAAATGATAAAGAATTCTATGTTCATTAGCACCACCGCCCACAAATGTCATCGAAGGATAACCATATTCTTTATTTAATTCGGAGAATAAATTTGCTGTAACAGTTGGTGTTGTTGAAATATTTTTTATTTCACCAAGATAAACACCAGCATTTGCATAAGCAGGATTTACAGAGTTTGTACCAAAATAGATTCTATCAAACTCTTCTACAGCTGCCAAAATTCTGCCATCATTTGTCATCAAATATTGACCTGCAGCTTGTTTTGCATTTGGTGGCATGCCATAACTAATATTTGATTTTGCAACTTTTGTAGAAATTTGTGCTAGCCCACTTTGTTGTGTATTATCGATATGAAACATGAAAACAGAATCATTGCTTACATCCACATTTCGAACCGAAACAAAATACATATCTGTTCCCATATTAGTCATTTGTTTTTTTGCAGGGCAAATATTTCTATAATTTAATCCATTATTATTTTTCAAACTGTCCCAAAGCGTGTATTGCAGAGGACCTCCTCCAAAACCCGATGCTTTATCTATTTGCCATATAACACTTTGTTTAAACCCAAATTGCCAACCAATATTATCTTTTACTTGATTGAAAGTCATAAACAAATCATTATTATTCATCGAAATAATTGGGTAATCGCTCCATGTAGAATCATTAAAAGAATTTCCATTTAAAGCATAAAAATTCCATAAACCATTGGGTTGATTTGTTTGAGAAAAACCAATATAAATTAACGATGTACTGCTGGTGTTTCCAGTAAAAAAAACTAGTATAAATTTATCAGTATTTGGATCATAAAGTACTCTAGGGTCCGATGTGTAGGCAAAACTATTCAAGCCTGCTAAAGTATTTAGGGCTCGTGTATAAATAAACTTTCCAGTGTCATCAAAACATCTAATATTTGAATTTACGGCACTTATTATTATTCCTCCGTTAGAAACAGCAATGTCATTATCAAGCGGTGTGCCATTATTGGTATTTCCAGCCCAGCTTTTTTCTATGATTGGATTTACAGCAGTACCTCGTTGTTTTTTTTCTGTACTACTTTTTAATTCTTGATATTTCAACTCTCGTTGAATATGCAACATTTCTTTTTTATTGCCAAATTCACCAGCAGGTACTGGTTGTTGATCAATAAAAATTAAATTTGGACTAAAATCTGGAGTGGTTATTTCCGCTAAATTAATAGTATGATGAAGTGGCACAGAACCTTCTGTTTTTCTAAATGTTTGCGCATTTATTAATTGCGTACATAAAACTAGACTTAAAAAAAATAAATTTTTCATAAAAAATAAATTAATACTTTAAAGATAAGAAAATATTTTTAAAATGAAAAGGCTTAACTTTTTTATAAATCAATTTCATTTCCTCCTAAATCATTGAGTGCATTTATAAAAGAAATTTTTTTATATTTTATCAAGTCATCCCAAACAATTGATGTTTCAAAAATACTTTTATTATGCAATAACAATTGTCTTCGAGTGCCATTAAGCAAAGGTTTTTTGGGCGTATGCCATTCATTGCCATTCCAAAAAACTAAATTGCTATAACTTGAATCTGAAATAAGACCATTTTTTATAAAAATTGGTTCTTCGCCAGGAATCAAATTTTTGGTATACTGTTCTATTGCCAATCGATTTGCATATTTATATTTATAGTAAAGCTCATTATCGATTATCGGAACTATTTTTTTTATTTTTTTTGGTGTATACTTTTCGATTTCAATACTTGTAATTTTAGTATCATAAAAAATTTTACACTTTTGTTTTTCTTTATTTTTAACAACTTTAATTTCAAAAATTTCTGCCCAGTTTTTTTTTAGTCTAAATAATTCCCAAGCACTTTTTTGCATACGTTGTTGATGCAATTCTAAATTTTTCAATTCACCATTTTCAACTAAGATACTTTCAAAAAGTAGGGACATATATTTTATTTAAAAGTTCTTCATATTCTTTTTCCATAATACTTTGATGTGTTATTCCACCGCCACTTTTATAGACAAAACCATCAATAGTTTTTTCAATGAAACGAATCAACACACAAGAATTTAAGTTTTCGCCATCAAAAATTCCTGCTACGCCAGTATAAAAATTTCGAGTATAGGCTTCTGTATCATTTATAATTTCTACAGTTTTCTTTTTTGGCGCTCCGCTAATACTTCCAGCCGGCAAAAGTTTACAAAAAATTGTTCCCAAATTTTCAAAATAATCATTTGGCAAATCAGCAACAATTTTTGAACTTGCTTGCAATAAAGTTTTATTTGATGTTTTTATTTCTTCGAGGTATCTAAATTTTTCAACTCGCACATTTTCTGCCACCAAGCTTAAATCATTTCTCAATAAATCTACAATGGTGTAATGTTCTGCCAGTTCTTTTTCATCGTGCAATAATGTTTCGGCTGCATTTGGCAAACTACTGTCTATGGTGCCTTTCATGGGAAACGTATAAATTTTACCATCTTCTATTTTTACAAAAGTTTCGGGCGAAAAACAAAGCCATTCCTCTTTAAATAAAATTTTATATGGTGCATTTATTTTTTCATAAAGCGCAGAAAGGTTTTCATTAAATTCTATTTTAGTTTCGCATGTAAGATTGCATAAATAAGAATTTCCAAAAAGAATTTCTTTTTTTATTTTTTCAAATCGATGTGCATATTCCTCCTTTGAAATGGGCTGAGTGATTTTTAATTTAAATTTAGAAGGGTTTATATTTTTAGAAAAATTGTTGAAATCAATCTTTATATTTTCTTTATCTAAATCGCTTGGCTCAAAAAAATTAAACTCAGTACAAGAAAAATTTACAAAAAAAACAAATGGTTTTTTAGCCTTGCCATATTCATTCATTTTTGTTGCAAGAAGATTTAATTTACGATTACTCATTTTTCTTTTAGCTAAAAAATAGTTTTATTATATCAAAGATATTTAATTTAATCAATGATATTTAAATATTGATTTTAGCGTGGGATTAAAATTTAGATCACGTTTTATAATAGCTATTAATTGAATAGCTAGTAAAGAATGTCCACCTAAATAAAAAAAGTTATCTTTTCTTCCAATTTTCT
>JAGNRR010000133.1 GCA_017988595.1 Chitinophagaceae bacterium | reverse complement strand
TTTTATAAAAAATTATTTTTTTCATTCAAAAAAAAAAATAAATAATTCAAAAAAAAACTGAATAATTGCTTCAAAAACAACCTGCAATTAATGCAATGTTATTAAAATAAATGCCTTTAGGGATTATAAGGAATGATGGCTAAATAGTTTTACCTTTGCGCACATTTTAAAAAAAAAGCTCAAATGAATATTAGAAACATTGCCATCATTGCCCACGTTGATCATGGAAAAACAACCTTGGTAGACAAAATCCTTCATCATACCAATGTCGTAAAAGCCCATCAAGAAAAAGGCGAACTTATCATGGACAACAATGATTTGGAAAAAGAACGTGGTATTACCATTTTGGCAAAAAATGTATCAGTAGAATATAAAGGTGTAAAAATAAATGTTATTGATACCCCTGGTCACTCGGATTTTGGTGGAGAAGTAGAAAGAGTTTTGAAAATGGCAGATGGTGTAATTTTATTAGTTGATGCCTTCGAAGGACCAATGCCACAAACTCGTTTTGTATTGCAAAAAGCATTGGAATTAAATTTAAGACCAATAGTAGTAATCAATAAAGTAGATAAACCATATTGCCGTCCAGATGAAGTTCATGATGCAGTTTTTGAATTATTCTTCCAACTTGATGCCAGCGAAGAACAATTAAATTTTAAAACATTTTATGGTAGTGGAAAAAATTCTTGGTTTAATACCATCAACAGTCAATGCGATGACATTTCACCCTTGATGGATGGCATTTTGGAATGGGTTCCAGAACCAAAAATAGAAGAGGGCAATTTGCAAATGCAAATCACCTCTCTTGATTATTCTACCTTCTTAGGCAGAATAGCCGTAGGAAAAGTAACTCGAGGAAAAATTACCGAAGGGCAAAACATCAATTTGATGCAAGCCGAAGGCAAAATATTGAAATCAAAAGTAAAAGAACTTTACATTTTTGAATCTTTAGGAAAACGAAAAGTAACAGAAGTGTTAGCAGGCGATATTTGTGCGGTAGTAGGATTGGAAACATTCAATATTGGCGATACCATTGCCGATTTCGAAAATCCAGAAGCGATGTTAATCACACACGTTGATGAACCTACAATGAGCATGACATTTAGTATCAACAATTCTCCGTTCTTTGGACGTGATGGAAAATTTGTTACCAGTCGTCATATCAGAGATCGACTTACAAAAGAATTAGAAAAAAATCTAGCCCTTAAAGTAGAAGAAACCGATTCGGCAGATTCGTTTTTAGTTTTTGGACGTGGTATTTTGCACTTAGGTGTATTGATAGAAACCATGCGAAGAGAAGGTTATGAGTTAACAATCGGACAGCCACAAGTATTGATAAAACAAATCGATGGTCAAAAGTGTGAACCATTTGAGAACTTAGTTATCGACGTGCCTCAAGATTTTGCAAGTAAAGCCATTGACTTAGTTACACGCAGAAAAGGCGAATTGAATGTAATGGAAACCAAAGGCGAAATGCAACATTTAGAATTTGATATTCCATCACGTGGATTAATTGGGTTGCGTACACAAATGCTTACAAGCACAGCAGGAGAAGCTATTATGGCGCATCGCTTTACAGAATATAAACCATGGAAAGGTCCAATTCCTGGACGAAATAATGGCGTTTTGATTTCTAAATTTACAGGCAGTACCACTGCATATTCTATCGATAAATTACAAGACAGAGGCGCATTTTTTGTAGATCCAGGTGAAGAAGTTTATGCTGGTCAAATAATAGCAGAGCATATCAAGCCAGGTGATTTAAATGTAAATGCAATTGAAGCAAAAAAACTAACCAATCACCGAGCAAGTGGAAGTGATGCGGCAACAAATTTTGCACCAAAATTAAATTTAACGTTGGAAGAGTGTATGGAGTATATTCAAGAAGATGAATGTATAGAAGTAACACCACTTATCATTCGTATGCGAAAAATATTATTAGCCGAAGAAGATAGAAAAAAACAAATGCGCTCTACACAAACTGCTTAGTTTTGTTTATGCACATCATGTTGTTTAACTTCTTTTAAAAATACAAAAAAATCAATTTAACTTTGCCATTTATTCCACAAAAATAAATGGCAGATTTTTTTCAAAAACGTAGTGTTTTTATACAAATTATTGTAATATCGATAGCCATTTTATTGGTTATACAGCTGTTTTTGATTCAAATTTTGGGTGTAGGCGGTTATAAATTTGCTGCTGAAAATCAAGCTGTAAAACGAAAAATTATTTATCCTGCTCGAGGGGTGATTTACGATAGAAAAGGAGAAATTATTTTAAACAATTCTATTTTTTATGATTTAAAAGTTGAGCCTAATAAAATTAAAAAAGATTTCGATACTGCATTTTTTTGTAAATTGATTAATGTATCAAAACCAGATTTTGAAAAAAAATTAGCAAAAGTGGCTCTTCGAAATGGCGCTTGGAAAAGTTCAGTATTGTATAAAAGTTTATCGTCGGTTACAGTTGCGCGATTGCAAGAAACCATAAATGAATTTCCTGCATTTGAATTAATAGAAAATGCTGAACGAACCTATCCATTTTCTTGTGCTGCAATTGTTTTGGGGTATATCAATGAAATCAGTCCTCGAATGTTGGAAAAAGAAAAATATGCTTCTTATCAAAGTGGCGATTATGTGGGTATTACAGGAATTGAAAGCACCTATGAATCTGTCTTGCGAGGAAAACCTGGCGTAAATTTTTTATTACAAGATGTAAAGCAGCGTGTAGTTGGAAAATATAAAAATGGCGATTTGGATTCGCCATCGGTTGTTGGAAAATCGTTGGAACTTTATATGGACGTAAAATTGCAACAACTTACAGAACATATGATGGCAAACAAATTGGGTAGTGCCATAGCAATAGATCCAAAAACTGGTGGTATTCTTGCTTTTGTTAGTAGTCCTACATTTAAACCAGAATTGCTTAGTGGTGCAGAAAGAGGAAATAATTTTGCGAAGCTATTAAATGATGCCACAAAACCGTTGTTTAACAGAGCTATTATGGCAAATTATTCACCAGGTTCTACTTTTAAACCAATTACGGCATTAGTGGCTTTGGATGAAAAAGTAATTACACCAAGTTATGGTTTTCCTTGTGGCGGTGGATATTATAAATGCGGACGACGAATAGGATGTACACATAGTGGAGGTGGACATGCTGCAAATTTAAAACTTGCCATAGCACATTCTTGCAATTCTTATTTTTGCCACATTCTACGTTTGGCAGTAGATGCGCCAAAATACAAAAATGTACATATTGGTTTACAACGATGGAATGAATATATGACATCGTTTGGTTTAGGGCATCCTATTGGAATTGATATTCCTTCGGAAATGGGCGGCAACATTCCAGATTCAACTTATTTTAATAAAACGTATAAAAACAATTGGAACTCATGCAATTTTTCTATCATGGGAATGGGGCAGGGAGAAGTGTTGATGACGCCTTTGCAAATGGCAAATGCCATGTGTATAATTGCCAATAAAGGCAGCTATTATATTCCTCATTTTGTAAAAAGTATTGGAAAAAATACCAAACACCCCATGCTGGAAAAATATAACAAAAAACATATTGTAGCACATATTCCCGATTCGGCTTTTGCTGCAGTAATTGATGGCATGGAAGGTGTAGTAAATTTTGGAACAGGAAAAATTGCTAAAATTCCCAATATTGCCGTTTGCGGAAAAACAGGAACAGTAGAAAATTATAGAATTATTAATGGTAAAAAAATGAAGCTAAAAAACCATTCAATGTTTGTGGCTTTTGCCCCTAAAGATAATCCTACAATTGCAGTTGCCGTTTGCGTAGAAAATTCAGGTTATGGAGCCACTTGGGCAGGACCAATTGCCAGTTTAATGATAGAACAATTTTTGACAGATACCATTTCGCCAAAAAGAAAATATTTGGTTCAACGTATGGCTTCTGCTAAAATTATTCCACAAATTACCTATTTATTAGATTCATTGCAAAAGCAAAAAGATAGACAACGAGAATTGTTGCGCAAGCAAAAAGCAGATAGCTTGAAAAGAATTGAAAATTATAAAGACAGCATTAAAAAATTAAATACTAAAAACAAGTCTATGTTTTTTATAAAACCAGAAGAAACGTATTAAAATGAATTTAAGACCAAAAAGTTTTATTGAACGAATAGATTGGCTACTTGTAGCATTGTATTTTTTGTTGGTCTTTATTGGATTAATGAGTATTTATTCAATTGAACATCGCACTACAGATGAACATTTTATCATGATGAATTCTACTTATGGAAAACAAATTATAATGTGGGGTGTTGGATTATTTTTGGCTTTAATTGTAATTTTTACGGATAGTAAATTTATTACCTCCTCCGCATATTTAGGCTATTTTTTAGGCATTCTATTATTGATTCTTGTACTTTTAATTGGTAGAAGTGTAAATGGCTCTCGATCATTTTTATTATTAGGTCCTATTCAAATTCAACCAGCAGAATTGGTAAAACTATTTACAGCTTTAGCAATTTCAAAATTTTTATCCTCTACAGAAACTAATTTTTCTACCCTTCGGCATAGATTGATTTGTGCATCGTTGGCTTTAGTTCCATTGGTAATGATTATTTTACAAAAAGAAACCGGATTGGCATTAGTGTATTTGTCATTTTTTTTGGCCATGTATCGCGAAGGGTTGCCTTCAATTATTATTACTATCGGGTTTTCAATTTTAGCATTAACGATTGCTACTTTGTTAATTCCAAAATCAATATTATTTGTCATTTTAACAATTTTGGCGATTGGCTTTTTATATGTTTTAAGAAAAAAATTAAAACGAGATAAAAATATATTAATATTTGTAACAGGCATTTGGTTAATTGGTGTTTTGTTTTCACAAGTTTTAGTGCCAATAATATTTACCAAAGTGTTGAAAAACTATCAAGTTCAACGTGTTTATACCATGATAGGTCAGGAAGTTCCAGAAGCATATGCAAAAGGAATAAATGTTCAAAAACAATCCGCATCAGAGTATAATGTTTCTCAATCAAAAATTGCAATTGCATCAGGCGGATTTTTAGGAAAGGGATTTGGAAACGGTGCACAAACAAAATATAATTGGGTGCCAGAACAACGAACCGATTTTATTTTCTGTACCATTGGCGAACAATTTGGTTTTCTTGGTTCATTTATTTTAGTATTACTTTATGTAATACTTTTATTACGCATTATTTTTATTGCCGAAAGACAGCGTTCTCAATTCAGTCGAGTATTTGCTTATTGTTTTGCTGGCATTTTGCTTTTTCATGTATTGATAAATCTTGGCATGACAATAGGTTTGGCGCCAGTTATCGGTATTCCATTACCATTTATAAGTGCAGGAGGAACTTCCTTAATTACCTTTACATTATTGTTTTTTATTTTGCTAAGATTAGATGCCGATAGGCAAATGGTGTTGCGTTAATATTGTTCTTTTTCGTTGGGAAAACTTT
>JAGNRR010000132.1 GCA_017988595.1 Chitinophagaceae bacterium | reverse complement strand
AAAAAATAACCCTAGAACTAAATAAATTGAAAAAACAATATTGGAATTAAAAAAATAAATAGCAGCAAAACAAATTAAAAATTCAAGTAAAATAATCAAGGTGAAAATAATATTTTTTGTAATTAAGATACCAAAATGCAAAGGCAACGTATTACTATTTTCCACTGCATCACCTTTTATATCTTCAAGGTCTTTAATAATTTCTCTTATCCAAGTAATTAAAAAAGAAAAAACCATAAAGAGCCAGCTCATCTTTACAGTATAATTATTTAAATCAAAAATATTGAAATGTGGTTCATAAAATAAAATAGTTGCTATTGACATTGTTGCCAATAAAGCAATTATCAAATTGCCAACTATCAATTTTTTTTTAAATGTAATTGAATAAACTATTAATAAAAAAATAGAAATAAATTGTAAAAAAATCAACTTCAAATCAATATTTTTTACCACCAAAACACAAAAAATAATTGCTACTAAATTCAATGAAATATGCAATAAAATTGCTGTTTTTCGAGAAATTATTTTATCAATTACTATTTTTTCTGGCTTATTAATATGATCAATTCTTAAGTCAAAATAATCATTAATAATATAACCTGCTGCTGCAATTAATATCGTTGAAAATATCAAAAAAAATAACGAATTTCCATCAGACAAATACAATTTTTCTTTTTGAAAAATTACATTTGGAACAACAATAAATACATACACTAAATATTGAGTAAGTGCAATGAAAATCAAATTATTAAATCGAACAAGTTGAAATATAGATTTTATATAACCCATTTTTTATTCCCAATCGCCGTTTAGCTTCAACACTTTTTCGATTACTTCGCGCACACATCCTTTTCCACCTTTTATTGGCGAAATATAATTTGCCACTGCTTTTATATCCGTACAAGCATCAGCAGGACAAGCAGCAATAAATGCTTTCTGAATGGCATGAAAATCTGGCATATCATCACCCATATATAATGTTTTATCTAAAGAAATAATATTTTTTTTAACTAAATCTTTTAATACATCTACTTTATCCGCTACACCAAGAAAAACTCTTTTAATGCCCAAACCTTCCATCCTTTTTTGAATTGGTAAATATTTTCCGCCAGATAAAATGATTATTTCATACCCTTTAGCAATTGCTAATTGAAGTGCATAACCATCTTTGATATTCATTTTACGTTGTAAATTTCCTTGCGGATCTATTAACAAAGTACTATCCGTCAAAACACCATCAATGTCTAATATAAAATATTTAATTTCTTTAAAATTATCTAAACTAATCATCTATTTTTTCTTGTATTCGTTTCCATCTTTATCAAAATAAAAAATGTCTAAAACCGCATCAGTATTTGTTTTTTTAGTCCATTTACCTATTTTATGATCATTTTCATATTCGCCTTCCTCGATATGCATTCCTGCAAATTTATATTCTTTCCAAATTCCTTTTTTGACACCTTTTACATATTTACCCATACTTATCACATTACCTTCTTCATCATAATTTGCTGTAAAACCTTCTTGAATGCCATTTACAAATTCTTGCACACTTGCTTTTTTTCCATTCAAAAAATACCAGGTATAAGTGCCATCTTTTTTCCCCATTTTCATTCGCCCTTCCTCTTGCAAATTTCCATTGTCATAATACAATTTTTTAAACCCATTTTCAAGATCATCCGAATAATATTGCTCACTTTTAACTTTTGCTAAACTTGGATAATAAATAATTCTTAAACCGTTCAACTTATTTTTTTCAAAGTTATTTGAGCTTATCAATTTGCCTTCTCTATTAAAATCTAACTCCAAACCATTTTTTTTACCCATGTTAAATGTAGTAATTTGAATAGGCATTTTATTATCCCCATAAAATATAGCCAAGCCTTCTTTTAGTTGTTTAACTTCTGTCCATTGAGCCAATAATTCATTTTTATTATTAAATACCTGAACCACAACTCCATTAATTGTATTTGTACGTAAGGTATCTGATTTTTGAGCAAACAATGAAGTTGCATTAAAAAAAAGAAAAAACAAAAGATATATTTTTTTCATCTAGTTGGTTGAGTTGATATTTATAGCTAAAAACTACAAATGTAATTTTTCTTTTTTCTCCAAAAGCGACTCAACACTTTCCACAACATCCTCGTTTGGCAAACAACAGTCTACAGGGCAAACTGCAGCACATTGTGGCTCTTCATGAAATCCTTGACACTCTGTACATTTATCTGGAGAGATAAAATAGACATCGTTTGCTATTGGCTCTAATCGAGTTGCAGCATCAACAGTTTCGCCATTCATTAAAACATAATCGCCTTTAAGGCTGGTGCCATCTGTCATTGCCCATTCTACACCGCCTTCGTAAATAGCGTTATTTGGACATTCGGGCTCGCAAGCGCCACAATTTATACAATCTTCGGTTATTTTTATTGCCATAATTATTTCGTTTTTATTTAATTAAATTTGCTTTTTAGTTTTTCAAAAGACTAAAGTACAAAAATAAGCACATATTGATGAACGAGCGTATAGAAATCTTAAAAAAATTAAAGGAATATTTTGCAGAAAATAATAGTGAATGGCAAGAAACTTGCTTTCGTGCCGAAAATCAAAACAGTTGGTTTACTCAAGAATTTATCAACTTGGCAGTAAAACAAATAGCCACTTATTATTTAAATGAAAAATCTATTGAACAAGTTTTTAAAAAATATTCATTTAAGCCTGAAAAAAAAATAGTTGGCATTGTAATGGCAGGAAACATTCCTTTGGTGGGGTTTCATGATTTTTTATGTGTTTTTTTAAGCGGGCACAAAATGCTCATCAAATTATCAAGCAAAGATGCTGTTTTATTCACCCATGTTTTAAAAAAAATAATCGAATGGCAACCTAAATTAAAACACGAAATAGTGCTGAGCGAAATGCTCAAAAATTGCGATGCTTATATCGCTACAGGAAGCAATAATTCTAGCTTATATTTTGATCAATATTTTGGCAAATACCCAAATATTATTCGCCGAAATCGAACTTCTGTGGCAATAATTGATGGCACCGAAAGCGAAGAAGAATTGCAACTTCTTGCCAATGATATTTTTTATTATTTCGGATTAGGCTGTAGAAATGTTACAAAAATTTATGTTCCGACCAATTACAATTTTGAGCCTTTGATAAATGTGCTTAAAAAATTTGATTATCTAGCCGACCATCAAAAATTAAAAAATAATTTTGATTATAATCTTGCCATTTTTCTATTAAATAAAAATTATTTTATGGCAACAGCGAGCTTGTTACTCACCGAAAACGAATCGTTCTTTTCGCCATTAGGAGTTTTGTATTATTCTTTTTATGATAATGATAATGAAAATGATATCATTTCTACTTTAAAAGACAATGACAGCATTCAAGTAATTGTTTCTAAAAAACACATTCCATTTGGCACAGCTCAATGTCCAAGCCTTTTTGATTTTGCAGATGGTGAAGACACGTTGAAGTTTTTAGCGGAATTGTAATTTATCAATGCTTCTATTTTTTGTTTTTCATAGTTTAAAAAAAAGTTAAAATCTTTTTTACGATGATTTTATACCAACAACATTTTTATAATTTTGTAAAAAATAAATTTACGATATGAAAAAAATAATAAGCATCTTTTTAATTGCATTTACAACATCTCTTTTAACTTTTGCTTTTGGTAAAAAATTTATTTTAAATAATGCCTATTTGCCAATTGCTGAAAATGAGAAAAACAATTTAATTAACACTGAAAACCCAAAACCCTTAAACATTTCAACTACTGGCGATGGCTACACCAATTTGGAATATGCAGCTGAGCTTTCGCAAAATGCTGTGGTGCATATTACCACAGAATCTAAACCCACTGCACAACAAAATCCTTTTGGTGGGGACGATTTTTTTAGCCAATTTTTTGGTCGTGGTTTTCAAATGCAACCACAACCCCAAAGTGGCTCTGGTTCTGGCGTGGTGATAAGTGCTGATGGCTACATTGTAACCAATAATCATGTGGTGCAAGGCGCCGATGAAGTAAGTGTTACGTTCAACAACAAAAATAAAGTTACTGCAAAAGTAATTGGCACAGATGCCTCTACTGATTTGGCGGTGCTTAAAGTAGAAGAAAAAAATTTAACGCCTTTAAAATACGGCAACTCTGATGATGTAAAACTTGGGCAATGGGTATTGGCTGTGGGCTATCCGTTAAACCTTGAAATTACCGTAACAGCGGGTATTGTTTCGGCAAAATATAGAAATATTGGTATTAATCAAAGAAATGCTGGTCAAAATTCTATTGAAAGCTTTATTCAAACCGATGCGGCTGTAAATCCTGGAAATAGTGGTGGTGCTTTGGTAAATGCCAATGGCGAATTAATTGGTATTAATTCTGCAATTGCTTCGCCTACTGGTTCTTATGCAGGATATTCTTATGCAATTCCTTCCAACTTGGTAAAAAAAGTAGTGGCAGATTTAATGAAATTTGGAAATGTGCAAAGAGCCTTTTTGGGCATAAGCTACCTTGATACTAAAAATGCACCTGATGAAAAAATAAAAGAGTTGAATTTAGATAAAATCAATGGTGTTTATGTTGGCTCAGTAAGTGAAGATGGCGCTGCCGAAGATGCAGGCATTCAAGAAGGCGACATCATTACAAAAATAGGTGAAAACAATATCACTAGAGGAACAGAGTTGCTTGAAAGAATTGCGCAATATGCACCTGGCGACAAAGTTAATGTTGCTTATTTACGTAATGGAAAAACATATAATACTACTGTAACATTGAAAAATAAAATGGGCAATACCAAATTGGTAAACAAAGATGTCAATGATATTTTGGGCGCAAACTTTAAAGAGTTAAGTGCCGAAGATAAGGCTCGATATAAATCCAAAGGCGGTGTAATGATAACTGATTTGGGCAATGGCTTGATTGCTAAAAAAACAAATATCAGAAGAGGATTTGTAATAACAGAAGTGAACGATAAAAAAGTGTTTACTTTGAATGATTTAAACAGTTACTTCACCGATAATCAAAACGAAAACCAAATAAACCTTGCAGGTTTTTATCCAGGTTATCAAGGGATGTATTATTATAATTTTTTGATGAAATAAATTAATACAATTCTTTTACTATTAAAAAGCTGGAAGAAAAATTTTCTTCCAGCTTTTTGTCTTTTCGGAGTCACACGAAAGGGATACTGAAAATAAGCTGCATCCTTTTTTAAACTCTTTAATTAAACCATTTCATTATGTGTTTCATTTTATGAACGTTATCTCTTTTGATAATGATTATTTGAATTCTTTTAAATTTATAACTAAATTTAGAAATTGAAATTCTATAAAAAAATTCAATCCTATTTTTGTCTATAATTTTTAATCCCTTTTTTATTTATGAAAAATAAAATCCTTTTACAAAGACTAATTTTTATTAGCTTTTTTATTTTAATTGCTCAAAATATAAATGCTCAAGTATTTATAGAT
>JAGNRR010000131.1 GCA_017988595.1 Chitinophagaceae bacterium | reverse complement strand
AAAATAGACAACCAAATACTGCCACTTAAATAATAGGCACTTCCAAGAACAAAACCTGCAAAAAAACGCGGTAAAAACCCTTCCATTTGAAAATGAAAAAGACTGAATATTACTGCTGTAATTGCAATTGCAAAAAAAGGTTTCAGCCTAAACCAACCTGTTAAAATGATATGCTGTACGCCACTTCTAAAAAAAAGTTCTTCGGCAAAAGCGGGTAATATGGCAAACATAAAAAACGAAAAAATAAAATGTGTAGAAGTGCTTCCTGTTAAAAAAGCTTCTATCATTTTTTGAGCTTGCGCTTCGGCAAGTTTCATTGCTGGCGAAAGTGGGACCATTTTATTAATGTGTTCGAGCACTGCCATAAAAGGAATTGTTATTACAATCAATGCTATGCCTAAAAAAATATGAAGTGGTTTTACTTTATTAAAACCTAAAAATTTCATTGCATAAGGATAACTTAAATAACCAAACAACAAGGAGGGCAAAAGCAAAACAAAAAATTGTTGCGCAATTTGAAGAATTTTCAACGCTTGAATTTGTGCTTGATTTTTTAAATCATGATTGGAAGCCAAGTTCATAAAATTGACTTCAGGAAGAAATTTTGGAACTAAAGTTATTGCTAAAAGTGAAAACAAAATACTGCACATAAAAAATAATATGCAAAAAGCTAATAATTGTGCACCAGGTTTGTAAAAAGTTAAATACCGTTGAAACATATGTTGGCAAATTTAATTATTAAAAAACAATACTAAATTTTTAATTCTTAATTTTAATTTTTATAAAAGAAATTATTAAAGCACGTTAACTCGAAAAGTCTTTAACCCGATAACACTTTAACCTGCAAACAAAAAAAACTCGCAAACAAAAAACCATGTACACCCAATTAATTTTTAAAAATATAAACTCCAATCAACAAGAAATTCTTAGTGCATTGCTTTCCAATTTTTCATGTTTGGGTATCGAAGAAAATGATGATGAACTTAAAGCTGTTTTTTTAAGCAGCGATTTCGACGAAGTCGAAATCGCAACAACTATCGCTCCTTTCAACTTTTCTTTTGAAAAAGAAATCATTGCGGAGCAAAACTGGAATAAAACTTGGGAAGAAAGTTTTGAGCCAATTAAAATAGAAAATAAAGTTGCGGTGAGAGCACATTTCCATCCTATGGTTTCAGATGTTGAATACGAAATAGTAATTACGCCAAAAATGAGTTTTGGTACTGGTCATCATGCCACAACTCAATTAATGCTCGAAAAAATGTACGACCTCAATTTTGAACAAAAAAAAGTGTTGGATTTTGGAAGTGGCACTGGTGTTTTGGCAATATTTGCGGAAATGCTTGGCGCAAGTAATATTATTGCATTGGATAACGATACGTGGTGTATGGAAAATGGCAAAGAAAATATTGCTCAAAATAATTGTTTAAAAATTGAAGCAATGTTGGGTTCAATTGATATAGTTACTGATAAAAAATTTGATATCATTTTAGCCAATATCAACCTTAATATTTTAAAAGCTAATGCAAAAATTATGTTTGAATCGCTAAATGAAAATGGCGAATTGCTTTTAAGTGGACTTTTAATTTCTGATAAACATGAAATGATAGAAAGTTTGCAAAATGCAGGTTTTAGTGTATTTGAGCCAAAAGAAAAAGAAAATTGGCTTTCTATATATTGCAAAAAATCGTAATATGAATTTGATGTTACCAAATAATTACTTATATTTGTCAATCAAATTTTAACCAACTTAGAATTTTACATGCAAGAAATCGTGTTATTGTTGACAGCTTATTTAATTGGTTCAATTCCAACTGCTGTTTGGGTAAGTAAATATGTTTATGAAATTGACATCAGAGAATATGGCAGCGGAAATGCTGGCGCTACCAATACATTTCGTATTTTAGGAAAAAAAGCAGGCACTTTTGTTTTTATATTTGATTTTATCAAAGGATTTATCAGCGTTGATTTAGCCTATCTTATTTCAAGCTATCAAATGGATCATATTGCATTGACAAATTTTCAAGTAGGTCTTGGAATTTGTGCTGTAGTAGGACATATTTTTCCAATTTGGGCAAATTTTAAAGGCGGCAAAGGCATTGCAACTTTATTTGGTATGATATTGGCAATTCAGCCCAATGTGGCATTATTATTAATTTTGGTTTTTGCTGTGATGTTATTATTAACACGATATGTTTCGTTAAGTTCTATTTCGGCAAGTATTGCATTTCCTGTTTTAATTCTTTTTATTTTTAAAGAAGAAGAAATTACTTATCGATTATTTGCCATTGCCACTGCATTTTTGGTAGTGCTTTCACACCACAAAAACATTTCTCGTTTAATAAAAGGCGACGAAAATAAAGTGCCTATGTTTCGTAAAAAGAAATAAAGGAATTTCATCTTCCAATTTATTAATATTTTTTACCTGTTTAAAAATAAAAAAATAATGCCTCAGTAAACTGAGGCATTAAAAATTAATAATTTCTAATTAATCTAAACTTAATTTTTCATTAATTTTTCAATTTTTGTTTCACCAGTTGTTTGGTCTTTAATATTAATTAAATAAAGTCCATTAGCTAATGAATTATAAGAATTTAATTTATCATTAATATCTTGTAATGTACCATTGCTTTTAAACAAAACTGTTCCTTTCACATCAAGTATATTTACTGAAAATTCGTGTTCACAATTTCCTTTAATAGAAAATGACGAATTTGTAGGATTAGGAAAAATAGATATTTGATTTTCATTTTTATCAGTAACAGTTTGATTTTCATCTCCTGAAGGTCTCCAATTTGCTATTCCCCAATTCTGATATTTCCACTTATAAATATAATTTGTAGCATCATAATCATTTAAAAATGAACAAGCTTTTCCCCATTCCGTATATCTGCCAGCAACTGAAACAGATGGAGTTTCATATACAAATGGAGCTGTATTACTATGTGAAGTTGAAGCAGCGACATAATATGATAAAGGTAAAAATGGCATTGTAGAAATGTCTACACCAATTATTTGTCTTTGAATATTATTTGCTGGAAAATCACAATACCACAAAGTAGATAAATATTCATTACCAGAACCATCATAGCCATAAGTTAACACCGGCATTGAATTGGTACCAGCATTTATTGCAGGTGCTGCTGAAAAAGTAGAATTATTCAACACAGTTAATGGTGGCAGTCCAGAAGCTGTCGAATATCTCAATTCAATATTTTGAAAAGGTGTACCAGAAACTGTAAAATTACGAGAATATATTATTGAATATTGATTAATATTTCCCTGTGCAGGGCATGCTATTCTTGGATTAAATATTAATGAACTAGAAATTGATACATCTAGTGAAAAAGCACTAAATAAAGTATTTGCACTTACCTTTCTTAAATTAGTCCTAGAAGTGTTAACAGCAGTATAAATATACCTTGGAATTCCTGAGTCATTTGCAACAGCTATGTCTGGTTCAATAAAATTGTTAATCACTGTAATTGTTGAAGGAACACCTAATAAGAAGGTTGGTACAGAATTAGCATTACCTCTTATAGTTCTTGTTAAAGTTGCAGTTCGCTTCCAAATAATTCCAAAATTTCCTTTATTATCGGCATCTATATTAATACAAGGATTGGGATTTGTACATAATTCTATAACTCCACTCAATCCACCACCAGGTAAATATGTATGTAATATAGGATCATATAAAGAAGCTCTATAATAATAGCCTGTAGCTCCACCAATTGAGGTAGATTTATAATATACACACATTAAATAAGTTTCAGTATTATTATTTAAGAAAACAACATCAGGGTCTCTTGCATCAGCTGGCAAACCTAAGAAACCCGATGTTCCATGACTTGTTTCCCAATAAACAAATGGTTTAGAATTTGCAGTAGATAAATAATCTGTAGCAGATGCATAGTGAAAATTATTATAATTGGGAACACCAGCTCTAAAATCACTAGCTGTGTTATAAGCCACACCTAAACTAGGAGGAACAATTTTATCAATATTAAAATCTGTTTCAGTGGCGGGAATTGCTTGCGCTAAAAGCCAAGCAGAATTTAAAAGAAATACGAGGTTTAAAAGAATTTTTTTCATGTTGTTTAAATTTTAATTGTTAATGAAATTTGTTTTCAAAACAAAGATTCATTTCAAACAAAAAAATATAAAGGCTTAATTCATAAGTGGGTATAATAATTCCATAAGTGGCAAAGAAATAAAATCTATCCTTCAGTTAACCACCCTAAAAATTCGGATTTCTTTCGTTTAGAAACAGGAACCTCGGTATTATCAGCCATTTTTACATAGCCACCTTCTCCTCTAATATAATTTTTCAAAAATGCTTTATTAATAATAAAAGAATGATGTATTCTGAAAAAAAATTGAGGCGATAAAGTAGATTCTATTTCACCAATTTTTTTTGAAATTGTTTTTTTAACATTATTTAATAAAAAAATATGAGTGTAAGATTCATTTGCTTCACAACGAATAATATCTTTAGTATCAATCATTTCATATCCATTATTGGTTGGAATTGGAATGTAAGGATTATAATTTTTGGGAATTTTAAATGTAGAAAGCAGTTGAAATAATTCATCTTTACTTACTAATGAAGTCGTTTTTTTTTTAAATTTTTCTACTGCATCTATAACTTCTTTAATTGATAATGGTTTTAATAAATAATCAGCATCATCTATTTTTATTGCATTTAAAGCATATTGTTCGTAAGCCGTTGTAAAAATTATTTTAAAATGAATGGTTTCAAATTTTTCTAATAAATCAAACGCATTTCCATCAGGCATTTCTATATCGAGAAATACTAAATCTGGCTTATGTGTTAGTATTGATTTATGTGCAGTTTCAACACTATTTGCTTTATCTAAAATAATTAAATCATTACAATAGTTTTCTACTATTTTTTGTAGTGTATCTCTACTTGAAATTTCATCATCAACTATAATACAAGTCATTTTATTTTTTATAATATAAATTAATAATTGTTCCTTCGCTTGAATGCGTAATTAAATTTTTATCAATTATCTCAATTTTAATTTTCATATCATGAAGATTTTCAATATTAATAATTTTATCTTGAATAATTTCCATACCTAACGATTTTCTTTGTTTATTATTATTCATTTCATTCGATTTTTTCCGACCAATTCCGTCATCTTCAATTTTACAATAAATTTCATCGTTTTTATCTGAGAAATATATATCCAATCTTCCTTTTGTAGTTTTATGTACAAGCCCATGGATTATAGCATTTTCTATAAAAGGTTGTAATAAATTAGTTGGAAAAAGTATGTTTTTTTCTATTAAATCATTTGTATTAATTATCACATCAAATTTATCATCAAAACGAAGTTTTTCTAATGAAGAATAAATACTTATAAGTTCTATTTCTTTTTGAAGTGGTGATAATTTATTTCTTGAAGATTCTAGAAATAATCTTATCATTCTTGCAAATTTACTCATGTATTCGCTAGCTGTAATTTT
>JAGNRR010000130.1 GCA_017988595.1 Chitinophagaceae bacterium | reverse complement strand
GTTTTTTTTTTTTTTTTTTTAATTAAAGAGAAAGAAAAATTGGCTTTTGGATGTTTTGCTTTAGGTTTTTTGTGGGTTTTGTTGCTTTTTGTTTTTTTCAATTTCATGATATCGCTACAGATCGATTAAAAATTCAATGGGGATATTTTGCTTATGCTACAAATTGTTGGGGAATGATATGCCCGCCAAGTTCAATTATAGAAAGAGCGTTGAAAGGTTTAAATGCATTGCCCTATAAAGAATTAGATTATGAATCATATCAAAATTTGGGTATTGTTACTATTAGTTTATTATTAAGTTTAATAATCAATAAATTATTTAGCAAAAATAAAATAGTGCTTCATCCATTTTTAAAAATTATGCTTTGGGCAGCCTTACCCATTTTTATCTATGCCACTTCATTAATGTTTATGTTTTTTGATAAAGAATGGATAGAGGAAAAAATATTTTTAATAACCATGTTTAAAGCTTCGGCTCGATTTATGTGGTCTGTTTATTTTATTTTAAGTATTGTGGCGGTTTTTGTGTTGAATTATTGGTATTGCCATATAAAAAATAAAAAAATAGCCTTTATAATTCTAGGATTATGCATTGTTTTTTCGGGTGCAGAAATGAATAATTATTTTAAAGAAAAGTTTTTTCAGCAAAAGGGTTATGATAATATGTTGAGTAAAAATGAATTAGATAAATTTAAAATAGAAAATGCTATTCCAAATATCGAAAATTATCAAGCCATGTTGCTTTTGCCAAAAGTGGCTTTGTGGAATGATAATTTTATTACAGATTTGAATTGGGATGTGCATCATTTTGGATTTCGATTTGCATTGGCAAACCAGATGCCCTTAATCAGTGCGATGCTTTCTCGTTTTTCGGTTGGTGAAATGACCGAAGCAATTGAACTTTTGGCAAATCCATTGATTGAAAAATCGTTGCCAAAGAAATTTCCAAACAATAAAAATATTTTATTGTTGGTGGCAAAAAATGTGGATTCATTTTCATCAAGTGAACGCTTTTTAATTTCACAGGGAGAAAAAATAATTTCTAGAGAAAAATTTGATATTTATAGTTTGGCTTTGAATAAAATAAATACTAATAGTTTTCAAAATGAAGCAAAATTAAATGCCGAAAAATATTTTGCCGCTGGCAATGAAGCACTTTTGAATTATCATTTTGATGAAACAAAAACGAATATTAATTATTTTGGAGGTGGAGCAAAATTATTTCCTAAAGGAAAAAATAAAGTTTTTGATACTTTAATAAATGTTGAAGACAACACATTGGTTCAATTATCGGCATGGCGACATTTTGATTCGCATCGATATGGAAGCGGAGAGTGGTTTTTGGAACAAAGTCAGGATGGAAAAAATTATACTGAAATTTATATTGGCGACACTCGATATAGTAATGATATTCATGATGATTGGATTCGTTTTGAGAAATCGTTTTATGTTTCTGGGAAAACCTATTTACGATTGCATTTTACAAATGTTCAAACTACTTGGTTAGATGAAATATGTTTGAAAAAAGAAGCACAATTACTAATTTATAAAAATGAAACTACGACGAATTCTTTTTTGTATAATAATTTTAAGGTGAAAAAGTAAGTACTTAAATACTAAAAGAATTGTTCTATTTTGTATATTTGTAAAAACTAGAAAATCTAATGCCACATTATTTTTCACTTGGAAAAATTCCACATAAAAGACACACGCAATTTAGAGATGAAAACGGAAAACTGTATAGCGAACAACTTTTTAGCACCGAAGGATTTTCATCTAATTATACATTGTTGTATCATATTCATCCTCCAACAACGATAATTAAATCTGAAGAACCAAAAAATATCCAACCCCAAATAGCCACCGAAAATATTCTTAAACACCGAAGTTTTCAAGGCTTTAAAGTAAAACCAATTGCAGATTATTTAGAAAGTAGAAAACCAGTTTTGGTAAACAATGATTGTCATATTACCTTGGCTGCGCCAATGGAAAGTATGACTTCGTATTTTTATAAAAATGCGGATGCCGATGAAGTACTTTTTATTCATGTAGGCAAAGGAAAAGTGATCACTCAATATGGCGAATTGCCTTTTTCTTATGGCGATTATATTGTAATTCCAAGAGGTACGATTTATCAAATTCATTTTGAAACTTCAGAAAATAGACTATTGATTACTGAATCATTTGGACCTATTCGTTTTCCAAAAAGATATAAAAGCAATGAAGGTCAATTATTAGAACATTCGCCTTATTGCGAAAGAGATATTCGCAAACCAGAGAATTTAAAATCGTATGATGAAACAGGCGAATTTTTAATTCAAACCAAAAAGAAAGGTTTTTTATATCCCATCACTTATGCCACACATCCATTTGATGTTGTGGGTTGGGATGGTTGCGAATATCCATTTATTTTTTCAATCCATGATTTTGAACCTATAACAGGAAGAGTACATCAGCCACCACCAGTTCATCAAACATTTGATGGAAAAGATTTTGTGATTTGTTCTTTTGTACCTCGGCTTTATGATTATCATCCTCAAGCTGTTCCTGCGCCTTATAATCATTCAAATATAGATAGCGATGAAGTTTTGTATTATGTTGATGGCGAATTTATGAGCCGAAAACATGTTGAAAAAGGCATGATTACTTTGCATCCAAGTGGCATTCCGCACGGACCACATCCTGGAGCTGTAGAAAAAAGTATTGGAAAATTAGAAACACCAGAATTGGCTGTTATGATTGATACTTTTCGTCCGTTGCAATTAACTACATTTGCAGTAGAAATTGAAGATGATAATTATGAAATGAGCTGGGCGGAGTAAATTTTGAATTACGAATTATAAATTATGAATAGAATTATTACCCTTATTGCATTTATACTTTTTTCAAACAATGTTTTGTTTGCGCAAATTGATACTAATTTGTCTAAAAAAAATGTTGTAGAACAACCAGAAGTTCAAGCAGAATTTATTGGTGGTGAAGATGAATTGTTAAAATATATAGCCATTAATACTATTTATCCTGCCAAAGCACAAAATGAAGGTATTCAAGGTAGAGTAGATGTAAGTTTTATTATTTGTGAAGATGGAAGTATGTGCGATTATAAAATTTTACAATCGGTTAGTCCTGAATTAGATGAAGAAGCCATTAGAGTATTAAAAACAATGCCCAAATGGAAACCCGCATCTGTAAACTCAAAACCAGTTTCATCTCAATTTACTTTACCAATGTCTTTTGTTTTACAAAATAGAGGATTTAGAAAAAGAAAAAGTAAGAACTAATATTTTATGAAAATCGTAAACCTTATACTGATATTAATTCTTGCTACAAACAATGTTTTGATTGCACAAGTTGATACTAATTTATCGAAAAAGAATGCTGTAAAAATAGTAGAAAAAGAAGCGGAATTTATTGGTGGACAAGAAGCATTTTATAATTTTTTACGAAGTGAATTAAAATATCCAAGAAAAGCACAATTAAATAATATTGAAGGCAAAGTAATGTTGGAATTTGTGGTATGTGAAGACGGTAGTGTTTGTGATTATAAAGTGGTGAATAATATTGATCAAGCTTTAGCTAATGAAGCATTAAGAGTGGTTAAAAAAATTCCTAAATGGAAGCCTGCACAGCAAAATAACAAAGCAGTTTCTTGTTATTTTACATTGCCAATAACTTTTGAATTAGAAGATGATGAACCTAAGAAAAAGAAAAAAAGAAGAAATAAGAATTAATTTTTATGAAAAAAATAAACTTAATACTTATACTAATTCTTGCATTAAACAATGTTTTGATTGCACAAGTAGATACTAATTTATCGAAAAAAAATGCATTAAAATTTGTAGAAAAAGAAGCGGAATTTATTGGTGGACAAGAAGCATTTATGACTTTTTTACAAACAAATTTAAGATATCCTCAAGAAGCTCAAGAAAATGATATTCAAGGTAGAGTAATTTTAGAATTTGTGGTTTGTGAAGATGGCAGTGTTTGTAATTATAAGGTTGTTAATAATATTAATAAATCTTTAGCCGAAGAAGCATTAAGAGCAGTAAAATTAATACCTAAATGGAAACCCGCCGAAGTAAATAATAAAGCAGTTGCATGTTATTTTAGTCAACCAATTACTTTTATGTTATCAGAAGATGAACCAAAAGAAAAAGAAGTAGAAAAAGAAGAATAATTTTAAAAATAAAAAATATTAAAATATAAATTATGGAATCAACATTAGAACAAACAAATACAGACACAACTACTGAATTTTTACCACTTTTAGGTACAGATTATGTGGAACTTTATGTGGGCAATGCCAAACAAGCAGCTCATTATTACAAAACCGCATTTGGTTTTCAAACATTAGCATACGCAGGACCAGAAACAGGTGTTCGAGAAACAACATCTTATGTTTTAGTGCAAGACAAAATAAGATTGGTATTAACATCGGCATTAAAATCAACACATCCAATTGCAGAACACCACAAAAAACATGGCGATGGTGTAAAAGTTTTAGCACTTTGGGTGGATGACGCTTATGATGCTTATGAGCAAACCTTGAAAAGAGGCGGAAAATCCTATATGGAACCAAAAACGTTGACAGATGAATATGGCGAAGTTAAAATGTCTGGCATCCATACTTATGGCGAAGTGGTTCATTTATTCATTGAACGAAAAAATTATAATGGTATTTTTATGCCAGGGTTTAAAGAAATAAAAAGTAATTATAATCCAGAAACAGTGGGATTAAAATATGTAGATCATTGTGTAGGAAATGTGGATTGGAATCAAATGAATCCATGGGTAAAATATTATGAAGACGTATTAGGATTTAAAAACATATTAAGTTTCGACGATAATGATATTTCTACTGAATATTCTGCTTTGATGAGTAAAGTGATGAGTAATGGAAATGGCTATGTAAAATTTCCGATTAACGAACCAGCAGAAGGAAAAAAGAAATCGCAAGTAGAAGAATATCTTGATTTTTATGAAGGTGAAGGTGTTCAACATGTAGCTATTGCTACGGATAATATTTTAGATACCGTAACAAAACTACAAAACAGAGGTGTAGAATTTTTAACTATTCCTACAACGTATTATGATGATTTATTAGACAGAGTAGGGCATATTGATGAAGATTTAGAACCTTTGAAAAAACTTGGTATTTTGGTAGATAGAGATGATGAAGGCTATTTGTTACAAATTTTTACAAAACCTGTTCAAGATAGACCAACCATGTTTTTTGAAATTATTCAACGAAAAGGTGCAAAAAGTTTTGGAAAAGGAAATTTTAAAGCCTTGTTTGAAGCGTTGGAATTGGAACAAGACGCTAGAGGAAATTTGTAAAAAATCAATTAAAAAAAATGACTTTGTTAGTAAATCTACTAATGAAGTCATTTTTTTTATATAATAAATACTCCAATATTTTCTATTTCGTAACTGAAATTGCAAAAAAAAATCTCGAAAAATTTCGAGATTTTTTTTGTTGTATAAACAAAGAACTAAGCCATTGCTTGAATATTTTTATATGCAGCAGATTTTAAATTTGCAGCTTTATTGCGGTGAATAATTTTTC
>JAGNRR010000012.1 GCA_017988595.1 Chitinophagaceae bacterium | reverse complement strand
GCATAGTTTTGCTTGTTTTAAGTACAAAAATTAAAGATTTTTTATTTTTTTTAAATATTTACATTTTAAGAAATAAAATACTACCTTTGCAAACTTCAATGAGGTGGTATGAAAAACAGCAGTGCATACAAAATAGCCTATGTAGGCTTAAAACAGGGAGCACACAAGTTCTGCTATTTTATTGAAGACAAATTCTTTGACAATTTTAGTACACCAGATTTCAATAATAGTGCTATTGAAGTAGAGGTAAATCTCGAAAAACAAAACAATTTATTTTTGATGAACTTTGTCATTAATGGATTTATAGAAACCAGTTGTGATCGTTGTGGAGAGCCTTTTAAACTTCGTTTGTGGGAAGAATTTAAATTTGTAGTAAAAGTAGTTGACGATGAAAACATTGAAATGAAAAACAATGAAGATCCTGATATTGCGTATATTTCAAAAACATCAAGCATGATGGATTTAAGTCTTTGGATTTATGAATTTATTTTGCTGAGTATACCCTATCAACGTTTACATCCAAATGATGAAAATGACAACAGCACTTGCAATCCTGAAATACTAAAATTATTGAACCAAAATATTGAAACGCCAAACACAGCATTGTGGGACGCATTGAACATAAAAAAAGAAAACAAAAACTAAAAATTAAGCACCATGCCTAATCCAAAGAGAAGACACTCGCAACAAAGAAGTGCAAAACGAAGAACACATTACAAAGCTCAAATTGAAACCTTGAGCACAGATAAAATTACTGGCGAAACGCACATGAGACACCGTGCTCATTGGGTAGAAAACAAAATGTATTACAGAGGTCGTGTGGTATTGGAAAAAGCTATAAAAGAAGTAGCTGACGATACAAACGAAGCATAGTCTTTACAATACATGCGTATTGGACTTGACATAATGGGTGGTGATTATGCTCCCCAAGAATGTTTGAAAGCTGCAATATCGTTTTCAGAAAGTCATACTCATGTTACTTTAGTATTGTTTGGAAATGAAAACAATATTGAAACTACTGACTTAAACTCTTATAAAAATATAGAATTTGTTCATTGCAATGAAATAATTGAAATGAACGAACACCCTACAAAAGCATTAAAAGAAAAACCCAATTCGTCTATCGTTTTGGGTTTTCAACATTTAGCCACTGAAAAAATTGACGCTTTTATTAGTGCAGGAAACACCGGAGCAATGCTTATAGGCGCTGCGCATATTATCAAGCCAATTCAAGGTGTAATTAGACCAACAATTTCTACTGTGATTCCCACACAAGATGGCAATTTTAATATTTTATTAGATGTGGGTTTAAATGCAGATTGTAAACCAGAACATTTAAATCAATTTTCCATATTAGGGTCTTTATTCATTCAAAATATTTTTGATGTTCAAGAACCTAAAGTTGGCTTATTAAATATCGGCGAAGAAGAAGGTAAAGGAAATATTTTGGCTCAAAACACTTATCCTCTTTTAAAAAACAATGAACACATCAATTTTGTTGGAAACATTGAAGGAAGAGATATACTAACAAACAAAGCAAACGTAATTGTTTGTGAAGGTTTTTTAGGAAATGTAATTTTAAAATTTGCAGAGAGTGTATATGAAATCTTTGCACAGCAACGAAATATTAATGACGAATACATCAATCGATTTAATTATGAATTGTATGGTGGCACACCAATACTTGGAATCAACAAACCCGTAATTGTAGGTCATGGTATTTCTAAATCATCTTCATTTATAGCCATGATAGAAATGGCAAAAAAATTAATTGAAACCGAACTTTGCGAAAAAATGCGTGTTCGTTTTGAACATCTTTCTGAATAAAAATTTCATGTACAATTTATAGTATCATCGGAACTATAAAAAATAATTTAAGATATCAGTTTTATTTATTTGAAGATTGAAGCTTGTAATGTATTTTTGTGTGAATTAAAATAAATAATCTATTTCATGATTTTTTTAGAAACTGTTATTCAATCACCTTCATCATATTTACCTATAGTTATCCAATTAATTGTAGCCATTGCATTTGTAATTGTTATGATGGGCGCTTCACATTTTTTAGGACCTAAAAGAAACACTACGGACAAGCTCGAAAATTTTGAATCTGGTATTGAACAACAAGGAAATGCACGTCAGCCACTAGCTGTAAAATATTTTATTGTTGCCATATTATTTGTTTTATTTGATGTAGAAGTCATCTTCTTTTATCCTTATGCTGTTAATTTTAAAGAATTAGGTTGGGAAGGCTTTTTTGCAGTGATCATGTTTATATCATTTTTTCTTACTGGATTTATCTATATTTGGAAAAAAGGAGCATTGAATTGGGAAGATTAAAAAATTGAATTAAAAAAAAAGAAAAACTAAATGCGTCCAGTTACTCATAATACAAAAATAAAAACCGTAGAAGCTCCAGAAGGCTTTACTGGTGAAGGTTTTTTTACAACAAAATTAAGTGCAGCAGTGGGCTTGGCTCGAAGCAATTCGATTTGGCCTCTACCCTTTGCCACATCATGTTGTGGCATCGAATTTATGGCTACAGCAGCTTCTCATTATGATTTAGCTCGTTTTGGCTCAGAACGAATGGCTTTTACACCCAGACAATGTGATTTGCTTATGGTAATGGGTACTATTTCTAAAAAAATGGCTCCAGTTCTACGTCAAGTTTATTTACAAATGGCAGAACCTCGTTGGGTAATTGCTGTTGGTGCTTGTGCAAGTAGTGGCGGAATTTTTGATACTTATTCTGTACTTCAGGGTATAGACCAAGTAATTCCTGTAGATGTTTATGTGCCAGGATGCCCACCAAGACCCGAAGCAATTTTGGATGGCTTTATGCGTATACAAGATTTGGTAAAAGCAGAAAGTATTAGACGAAGAACAGGCGATAAATACAAAGAATTATTAAATGAATATGGCATTCAATAGTCAATTACGAATTCAAAAATTAGAATTAAAAATTAAATAATGGGTACTGAAGAAATACAAGAAAAAATAAGTTCAAAATTTGGCGATTGCGTTTCAAATTTTGAAATGAAATATGATATATTAACGTTTGAAAGCACACCAGATTCTAATTTAAAGATTTTACAATTTTGTAAGGAAGAAATGAATTATGATTTTTTGGTAGATTTAACAGCAGTTCATTATCCAGAAAATGAAAATAGAGAATTGGCTGTTGTCTATATGCTTCAAAATATTAGAACCAGTAGCCGAATACGATTTAAAGTTTTTGTGCCCATTTCAAAACCAGATGTATTTACAGCTTGTAATATTTTTTTAACCGCTAATTGGCTTGAGCGTGAAGCTTATGATTTTTTTGGAATTAATTTTGTAGGTCATCCAAACTTAATTCGAATTATGAATGTGGACGAAATGGATTATTTTCCTTTAAGAAAAGAATATGCTTTAGAGGATCAAACCCGAATTGATAAAGATGACGAAATGTTTGGAAGATAATTTATGAATACAGAAAATATACATAGCAATTTGCCGCTTCCCGAAGGTTCTTTGGGAACAAAAACAAATACCATTAATCTTGGTCCTACTCATCCTGCAACGCATGGTGTATTTCAAAATATTTTGGAAATGGACGGAGAGCGAATTATTAAAGCCACACCCACTGTGGGATACATCCATAGAGCTTTTGAAAAAATAGCAGAACGTCGGCCTTTTAATCAAATTACGCCATTGACGGACAGATTAAATTATTGTTCTTCGCCTATTAATAATATGGGCTGGCACATGACCATGGAAAAATTGATTGGTGCCAAATTGCCAAAACGTGTAGAATATTTGCGTGTTATCATTATGGAACTTTCTCGTATTGCAGATCATTTGGTTTGTAATTCTGTAATTGGTGTAGATTCGGGAGCAACTGCAGGATTCTTTTATGTATTTGAATTTAGAGAATATATCTATGAAATTTTTGAAGAAGTTTGTGGATCAAGATTGACAACAAATATTGGACGAATCGGTGGTTTTGAACGCAATTTTTCGGACCTTGCATTTGAAAGAATAGAAAAATTTTTAGCCGATTTTCCAAAGGCGATGAAAGAGTTTGAAACGTTGTTAAATAGAAATAGAATTTTTATGGAACGCTGCATTGGTTCTGGTCCGATTGATGCTGAACGTGCATTGAATTATGGTTTTACGGGACCAAATTTAAGAGCTACAGGAATTGATTATGATGTTCGTGTGGCGCATCCTTATTCTAGCTATGAGGATTTTGAATTTTCGATTCCTGTAGGAAAAACAGGTGATGTTTATGATCGTTTTTTAGTACGAAATGCAGAAATTTGGCAATCGCTATCGATTATAAAACAAGCAATGGAAAAAATTAGTCCGCTTGACCCAAGTGTTTATCATGCAGATTTGCCTAATTTTTATTTGCCCGAAAAAGAAGATGTTTACACTAAAATGGAGGCATTGATTTATCATTTTAAAATAGTGATGGGCGAAACAGAGATTCCTGTTGGCGAAGTTTATCATAGTGTGGAAGGTGGCAATGGCGAATTGGGTTTTTATTTAATAAGTGATGGCGGCAGAACTCCGTATAGATTGCATTTCAGACGACCATGTTTTATTTACTATCAGGCATTTCCTGAAATTGTTCAAGGCAGTATGCTAAGCGATGCTGTGGTAACGATGAGTAGTTTAAATTTAATTGCAGGCGAATTGGACGCTTAAAAAAAATTATTATATTATGTTTGATCAAAAAACTTTAGATAAATTTCAAGAACTTATAAGCCGATACCCCGAAGGAAAACAAAAAAGTGCTTTGTTACCTTGCTTGCATATTATTCAAGAGTATGGCAATAATTCGTTGACAATTGAACAAATGGATGGCTTAGCAAAAATACTTTCGATATCAAATATTGAAGTGTATGAAGTGGCTACTTTTTATTCGATGTATAATTTAAAACCTGTTGGGAAACATGTTTTTGAAGTTTGCCAAACGGGACCTTGTATGCTTAATGGCAGCGATGACATTATAACATATATTGGCGAAAAATTGTCGATAAAACCAGGTGAAACAACAAGCGACGGCATGTTTACGTTGAAAATCGTAGAGTGTTTGGGTGCTTGTGGCTATGCGCCAATGATGCAACATGGCGAATTTTATAAAGAGCATTTGACTAAAGAAAAGGTTGATGATTTAATTGCAGCTTGCAGAAAATAGGCTGGGCGCTATATTCTTTGAGCAATCTTTTTGAAAATTTATTGCCTTTTTGATTTAAAATCATTTAAATTATAGTTTAGTTTCTAAAAGCAGATAAGATTATTCTTCTTGCAGTAGCGATATTTCTTTTCGCAGTAGCGATAATTCTAAAAGCAGTAGCGATAATTCTTTTCGCAGTAGTGATAATTCTTTTCGCAGTAGTGATAATTCTTTTCGCAGTAGTGATAATTCTTTTCGCAGTAACGATAATTCTTTTCGCAGTAACGATATTTCTAAATGCAGTAGCGATATTTCTTTTAGCAGTAGTGATAATTCTTTTCGCAGTAACGATAATTCTTTTCGCAGTAACGATAATTCTAAATGCAGTAGCGATATTTCTAAATGCAGTAGCGATATTTCTTCTTGCAGTAGCGATAATTCTTTTCGCACAAGAATGTAGTACACAAGCCTGCGACTCATTCTTAAACTAGTGGAGGTTTTGCTTTATCAATTTTGATTGATAATAAAGCTTTTTGTTGATTTTGATTAATACAATTTTCCGTAGTTACAAACTACGGATAGCTGTGTTTAATGAACAGCTCCTTGATAACAAACTCTTACGATATTCTTATTAAAAGATTTAACCATTATTGACATGCTGCTATATTCATCTCCAAAATAATACATTGTATATGTAAATCCTCCTTCGATATAACTTTGAACTTTAGTAATAATTAAATTTTTCCTTTGGGTAAATATTTTTCTTAGAATATTATTTTTGCATTGCTTTGTTGAATTATAAATTTCTTTTAAATCTATTATATCAGTTTTCCTTTTTGATTGATTAATTGAATAAATATTAAAATTTACTGTCCAAAAATGAGATTTATAAAGTTTATCAAGTTCAATTGAATCCATTTTTTTATAATTAATTGTTTTTTTATAATATTCTATTTTTTGTGGCAACAAACTCTTTTGCCGGAAAAAACAAAAATTATCAATCACAAATTGATCAATTTTATCATTTTGTCCATAACATATAAAATTTAAGCTTAAGAATAAAAAAATATGAATAATTTTCATTCGTTCCAGCAAATTCCGCCTCAAGCATTTCAACATTTTTAAATTCTTAATATTAAACATCACTAATCAAAGATATAACTTGAAGTGTAAAAACTATAGCATTTATTTTTTATTATTTTCAACTTACATACAATTTGAATCTCTAATAGATAAAATAGTAAAGCTAGCTGAAAAAAATATTAAACTTATCTGAATATTTTTGTAGTTTTATCGACTTTCTTTACAAAAACTTTTACACCAGTAGAGCTTCAATATAAATTTATAAAATGCGAAAATATTTTTCTTTAAAAACAATTTCATACGCATTAAATATTTTTTTTATCTTGTTGACAATGTTTATAGTTTATAAATTTTATCCCAAAATAAAATCAATTTATTTCCCCGATAAAATTGAACAAGCTTCGAATCAACTAACAAATCATCAATTTATTGACACCATATCTACAATTTACTATGATGCTTCAACATTTGAGCATATTGGTCAACTTCCTAATACAAAAACGTATACTAGACTTCCTGAAAGTGCTAAAGAAAATGTTCCGAAACCTATTTGGTTTTTATCGAAAAGCTCATCAGGCATTTCGATTCTTTTTTCTTCCAATACATCTAAAATTAAAATTCGATGGACGTTATTAGATAATACAAGGTCAAATTTTATGTCTCCAATAACAACAAAAGGACTGGATTTATATGCCTTTAAAGATAATAAATGGCAATTTGTTGGTATTGCAAAACCATCAGGAACTTTACATAATGAAGCCACTATTATTTTAGGCATGGAAAACGAACAACGTGAATATTTGTTGAACTTACCGATGTTTGATGGGCTAGATAAACTTGAAATTGGAATAGATCAAGGGGCAACAATTGGCAAACCCCAAAAACAACTTATTGATGTTTCATCGCCAATTGTTTTTTATGGTACAAGTATTACACAAGGCGGTGCAGCATCTCGTCCAGGCTTAGCTTATACATCATTATTAGAAAGGCATTTTAATAAAGAAGTTATTAATTTGGGTTTTAGCTCTAATGGCAAATTTGAAAAAGAAATTGCGGCTTATATTATGACGGCAAAGCCCTCGATGATTATTTTGGATTGTACGCCAAATTCAGCATCTAAAGTAATCCAAAAAAATCTTCCTGAAACGATAGATTATATAAAATCTATAAATGATTCTATTCCTATAATATTGATTGAAAGCATCATTAGGGATTATGCTTATTTTACTAAACAGGATAAAAATATATGTGGGACAATGCCATACACTAATGAACAGAACAATACATTAAAAAGCATTTTTGAAAACAAAATAAAATCCTATAAAAATATTTTTTATATTTCTAATCAACAACTTATAGGCAAAGACCACGAAGCAACTATTGATGGCACTCATTTTAATGACTTAGGACATTATAGAACTTACGAATATTTGCGAAATGAATTAAAAAATATTATCGAAAAAACTCAGCAATAAACTTATTATCAAAATAGTATTAATTGTTAATTCTACATCTTTCTTAAATGAATATCAAAGAAAAAGAGGCTGACACAACCTTATGTGAAAGCCTCTTTAATTTTTATTTAAAAAAATTATTGTTTTAATATTAAATGATTATATTTTTTATCACCATTTGAAATCAATAAAATATATTTTCCAGCGGCTAATTTGCTAATATCTATTTCATCTTTTGTAGAATTAATTCCATTATTTTTTAAAGAAAATTCTTGTTTAGTACCTTTTAAATCAAATAAAACATATTCATTTTTAACATTTTTAGATGAACTAACAATGAACCTGTCATTTACAGGATTCGGGAAAATAACAAATGGACTTTTTGAAAATTCTGCAACGCCATTTGGTGATGTTGTAAACATATTATGTGCTGATTCAGTTGTCCCTACACTATTCACAGCTTTTATAGTGTAATGATAAGTTGTAGAAGGTAGCAATCCTGATAAAACAGCTGTAACAGCTGTTGAAGTATTCCCAGTAACAGGACTTGGTGTCATTGCCATAGAGCTACCAAGTGACATTGTTGTACCATATTCTACAGTTACAGTTGCATTTGCATTATTGGCATTTACACTTCCATTAATTGTTGCACCAAAGGCATTTATTGAAGAAGGTGTTCCAACTTGAACAGTAGGAACTGCTGAAACTACAGCTGCATTATGTGTAAAAGTTGCAATGTTTGGCGCATCGCCTCCTGTTCCTGAATTTAGGTTAACTGCATTTCCTGCTACATTAATTGTTAATTGAGCATTTCCTGAAGCAGGAGCTGTCCAATCAAATGTCCAATTTGTAATTCCAGATACTGCATTCTTTGGCGTGTTGTGTTTTATTTCAGTTGGTCCGTTTAAAGAAGTTCCAGCACTTGCAGTTAATGTTCCAATATTAGTTGTTAAATCAAAACCTGCAGCAGCCTTTGTTGAATTTGATATACTTAAGCTTAAAGTATAAGTTGTACCATTTACGTATCCAGCAGCTGGAATTCCTGATAGTGAAACTGAAGTCGCAGCATTATTAGCTCCATGACAACTACAGCCAGATGTACTTTGTCCATTTATACCTCCAGAATTTGAAGACAAGGTTAAAATAGAAATAACACCAACTAATAGTATTAAAGAAAAAAGTAAATTTTTTGATTTCATAATTTTTTTTTTCAAATTTAAGTTAAATTTATAAAATAAAAAAATGAAACCTCATATCTATTTATTCCCAAACAGGTTTTCCGACACAAGCATTTGGCATTTGAATATGCAATAAAGAAGCAATGGTGGCTGCAATATCTGTCATGTTTACGGTTTTATTATACACCTTATTTTTAGGAATATGCCAGCCATAAAATAATAATGGAATGTGTGTATCGTAAGGGTTCCAAGTGCCATGTGTAGTTCCTGTGGATGCATACGCATCTATCCAAGAAGGATTGAGCAAAAAGAAAATTTGTCCACATCGTTTTGTATAAAAACCATTTATCATCATTGTTTTTACAGGTTCGGGCAAATAACTTTCATGGTTTGAAAGCATGTTATTTATAAATTGAATTTCAGGTCGTTTATGAAGTTCCACTTCAATAAAATTATTTATTTCACTTGCGTTTAAATTATTTTTTTGGATATGGGGCATGTTTAAATACACATAATTGTCGGTAATATCCAATAGCATAGCACTGTCTTGAAACTTATTGTATAATTTTGTTTTTATGTCTGTTTCTAATTTATTTGCCCAAAAGAAGCCCGATGGAATTTTCTTTTCTTGCAAAAAAGCAGGATTGTGCGCCACACCATGATCCGCAGTAAGAAAAAGCAAATAATTGCCTTCGCCAATTTCTTGATTTAGATGTTTAATAAAATCAGCAAGTTCAATATCAAATCTCAAATAAGTGTCTTCTACTTCAATACTATTAGGACCATACATGTGTCCGACATAATCTGTAGCTGAAAAACTAACAGCTAAAAAATCTGTTTCGTTTCTTTTGCCAAGGTTTTCGTTTTTCAATGCTTGCTTCGCAAAATCAAAAACAATAGAATTTCCATATGGCGTTTTTTTAATATTTGCTGTTTTTTCATTATCAAAATAATGCGGAAAAGATGTGCCTTTTTCATTCAAAAATTTTCCTTCAAACTTATTATCATCTTCGCTACTTTGAATATAAGAATTAATATCATAAAGCGTATTCCAATCTTTATCTAAATATTTTTTGGCAATACTATCTTTATTAAAATCATCAACCCAATTGGGCAATTTGTTCATGTAATAAGTACTGCTCATAAAAATTCCATTTGTTTCATCCATCCAATAAGCTGCATTTGCTGAATGTCCGCCAGGTAAAATGGCACCTCTATCTTTTAATGAAATGGCAATGGTTTTGGATCTAAAATTTGAAGCTAATCTAAGTTCATCTGTGATTGTAGATGAAATTAAATTTCGAGGGCTCATTTGACCTGTTTTTAAACTTCCGCCAATATTTGCCACAGTGCTATCGGCAACACAATACATTAATTTTGCATTTTCTTTTTCGTACCAATCATTGCTGGCTATGCCATGAAAAGCAGGAATAGCACCAGTGTAAATACTTGCATGGCCTGGTCCGGTGAAACTTGGTAAATAATTTATAAAACACTGTTCGAATGATGACCCATTATTCAACAAATAATTAAATCCATTTTTTGTATAACGATTTTGGTAGCGATATAAAAAATCATATCGCATTTGATCCACTACAATTCCTACAACTAATTTGGGTTTAGCCATTTCATCTTTTTTTACTTTTTTAAATGAGAAAAAAGGAATAATTAAAAAAAAAAGTAAAAGATTTTTCATTGTGTTTAGAATTAGTTAGCAAAAATGAGAAATAAAACTAAATAAGACTATTACTTTTGTATTAATTATAAAAAAATAAGAAATGGGTAAAATAGATTTATTTGAAAAATTCATTAACAAAGGAAGTATCGGTCGTTATCAAGAACAATCTCATGGATATTTTACCTTTCCAAAACTTGAAGGTGATATATCGAACCGAATGATTTTTCAAGGCAAAGAGCGAATTGTATGGAGTTTGAATAATTATTTAGGTTTAGCAAATCATCCCGAAGTGCGCAAAGCAGATGAGGATGCTGCAAGAGATTTTGGATTAGCATTACCTATGGGCGCAAGAATGATGAGTGGCAATAGCGATTATCATGAACAATTGGAAAATGAATTAGCAGAATTTGTAAGCAAGGAAAGTGCATTTTTATTAAATTATGGCTATCAAGGAATGGTTAGCATTGTAGATTGTTTGCTAGGCAGAAGAGATGTGGTGGTTTATGATGCTGAAAGTCATGCATGTATTATAGACGGATTGAGAATGAGCACAGCACACCGATATGTGTACAAACATAATGATATGCTAGATTTTCAAAAACAATTAGATCGAGCAGCTGAATTAACAGCTACATCTGGTGGAGGCATTTTGGTTATTACCGAAGGTGTTTTTGGAATGGCAGGCGATCAAGGAAAATTAAAAGAAATTTGTACGTTAAAAGAAAAATATGGTTTCAGATTATTAGTAGATGATGCACATGGATTTGGAACAATGGGTGCAACTGGAGCTGGAGTTGGTGAAGAACAAGGCTGTCAAGATGAAATTGATGTTTATTTCTCTACGTTTGCAAAAAGCATGGCAAGTATTGGCGCATTTGTAGCTGGAGATAAAGATGTTATCAATTATTTGAGATACAATATGCGTTCGCAAATTTTTGCAAAAGCATTACCAATGCCTTTAGTAGTAGGAAATTTAAAACGCTTAGAGATATTAAGAACTCAACCACAATTAAAAGAAAATCTTTGGAAGAATGTACGTTCATTGCAAAGCAAATTAAAGGCAAATGGCATGGATATTGGCAAAACCGATACGCCTGTTACACCAGTTTATATGCACGGCGGACTAAATGAAGCCACACAATTGACTATGGAAATGAGAGAAAAGTATAATGTATTTTGTTCTTTAGTGGTATATCCTGTTATTCCTCGTGGACATATTATTTTGCGTTTAATTCCAACGGCTTTGCACACTGAAGAAGATATTGATATAACTATTGAAGCTTTTAAAGCAGTAAAACATAAACTGGAAAATAAACTTTATCCAGATGAATTTCCAGAAGTAGTATAGTTTTACAAAATTGTAGAACACTACTTATGTTTAAAAATTTATTATTTATTATTCTCCTTATTGCGCAGTTACCCTTAATTGCTCAAAATAAAATTCATTCAATTAAAGGAATGTATTTTCAATGGGGGTATAATATAGAAAGCTATACCAAAAGTAGAATTCATATAGAAATGTCTAATGGAAATGAATTTACGCTTTATGATGTAAAAGCAAAAGACAAACCCGATTTTGATGCCATTTACAAAAGACCCTTGGATGTTAGCATCCCTCAATATAATTATAGAATTGGTTTTTATTTAAATGATAAAAAAACAAAAGCAATTGAAATAAATTTTGATCACGCAAAATATGTAGTTACTGATTGGCAAACTGTAAAAGTAATTGGTTTAATTGACAATAAGTTAGTAGAAGAATTACGAGTATTAGACCCGAAAAAGTTTTTACATTTTGAACATACGGATGGAGCAAACTGGTTTCATTTTAATTATGTACATCAGTTAGAATTGTTTTCAAAATATAATAATAAACCTAAAATTAATGCCATTTTTAAAATTGGAACTGGTTTCAACATTCCACGAACAGCTTTTACTTGGAAGGGAAATCGATTCAACAACAATTTTCATATTGCAGGTTATAATTTTGCGTTTGAATGTGGATCAAGAATTTACATTTCACCAAAATTCTTTCTTGAGTTAACAGGTAAAACTGGTTTTGTAAATTATGTAAATGCATTAGTAAACACCGAAACAGAAAAAGGCAACAGAGCAACACATAATTTTGGATATATAGAAGGAATAGCCACTTTAGGATATGATATTTCTTTTTTAAAAAAGAAAAAAAAGTAGTTTTATTTGATAATTAAATTTCATTTTAAAAATAAAATATTTCTTGCTTAATTATTTAAAATACTAACTTCGTTCTCTGTGCAAGAAATAATATTAATTACACCGCCATTTACACAACTCAATACGCCCTACCCTGCAACGGCTTATTTGAAAGGATTTTTGAATACAAAAAACATATCTTCTTTTCAAGTTGATTTGGGGATAGAAGTGATTTTAAATTTATTTTCTAAAGAAAAACTTTCAAGTATTTTTGAATTATCAATAAAAAACAACACTGCAAAAAGCGAAAATGCAAAACGAATTTTGGCTTTAAAAGAATTGTATTTACTTTATATCGAAGACGTAATCCTTTTTTTGCAAGGAAAAAACAATACTTTTTCACACCAAATAGCAAGTGAACATATTTTACCTGAAGCGTCAAAATTTTCTCAGCTTGAAGAACTTGAATGGGCTTTTGGCAGTTTGGGTATTCATGATAAAGCCATTCATTTGGCAACTTTATTTCTTGAAGACCTTGGTGATTTTATAACTGAATGTGTAGATTCAAATTTTGGCTTTAGCCGATATGCTGAAAAACTAGGCAGAAGTGCCAATAGTTTTGATGAATTGTACACTGAATTGCAACAAAAAAATACATTTATAGATGATATTACTATAGAAATATTATCAAAAAAAATTACATCAAGTACAAAATTAATTTGTTTTTCAGTTCCATTTCCAGGAAATTTATATAGTGCATTTCGATGTGCAAAATGGATAAAAGAAAAATATCCAGAACTAAAAATTGCACTTGGAGGTGGTTTCCCAAACACCGAATTGCGTTCCTTGAAAGACAAACGTGTTTTTGATTTTTTTGATTTTGTTTGTTTGGATGATGGTGAATTGCCTTTGGAATTAATTTATAAATCAATTATTAATCCTGAAGAAAAATTAATATTAAAAAGAACTTATCATTTAGAAAATAATGAAGTTTTTTACAATAACATTTCACTTCAAAAAGATTATGCACAATCACAAATTGGCACACCCGATTACACCGATTTATTTTTAGATAACTACATTTCCACCATAGAAATTGCAAATCCGATGCATAGCCTTTGGAGCTATGGCAGATGGAATAAACTGACGATGGCTCATGGTTGCTATTGGGCAAAATGTACATTTTGCGACATTTCACTTTCTTACATTAAAGATTATGAACCTTTGACTGCAATTTTATTAGTTGATAAAATGCAAGAAATGATTTCAAAAACGGGCGAAAAAGGTTTTCATTTTGTGGACGAAGCAGCACCGCCATCTTTGATGAAAGCAATGGCTTTGGAAATTATAAAAAGAAAGATGGTGGTAACCTGGTGGGCAAACATTCGATTTGAAAAAAGCTTCACCAAAGACCTTTGTTTTTTATTGAAAAAATCGGGTTGTATTGCTGTTTCTGGCGGATTGGAAGTAGCTTCGGATAGATTATTAAAGTTGATAAATAAAGGAGTAACCGTTAGCCAAGTGGCAAATGTTTGTGCCAATTTTTCCGAAAACCAAATTATGGTTCATGCCTATTTAATGTATGGCTATCCTACTCAAACCATACAAGAAACCATTGACAGCTTAGAAATGGTGCGACAACTTTTTTTACTTGGCATTATGCAATCAGGTTTTTGGCATCAATTTGCATTAACTGCGCATAGTCCAATTGGTTTGGAACCAGAAAAATATAATATTATTCCACAAAAAAAGAAAATTACATTTGCCGATAATGATGTGGTTTTTAAAGACAACACTAATATCAATCATGATCAATTTAGTTTTGGTTTAAAAAAATCCTTGTATAATTTTATGCACGGTGTGGGGTTAGATTTTCCATTACAACAATGGTTTGATTTTAAAATTCCCAAAACAACAATTGCAAAAAACTATATTCAGCAAGAATTAGAGTCTAATAAAATATTAGAAAACGAAAATGCTAAAATGTATTGGCTAGGTGAAATGCCAACAATTTTTAAAACAAACAACAATTGTATTTTAAAATTTTATTTTTCTAATCATGAAATTGAGCTCATCGAAGAAGAACAAAAAGCAAAATGGTTTTTAGAAATTTTAAAATCAATTTCATTAAAGGAAAATAAGCAACCGATTACATTCAAAGAATTTAAATCAAATTTCGAATCCCAATTTTCAAACTTTGCATCATTTTGGGATAATGAAAACATGCATTTGATTAGAGAAAATGGATTGATATTAATTTAATTATAATTGGATATTTTTTTATTCAAAATAGAAAAATTCCATTTATAAATCCTAGCCAAAATATACATAAATAAAATTGCAATTATCACAAATAACATCAAATCATAACCAGCATTAACATTGCTTTGAATAATTAACGCATCGGTTTGCAATGCCGAAGAAGCATTTGTTAAAAACACACTGAGAAAAAAATTATTGGCAGCATGTGCACCCATACTAAGTTCTATGCCATCGTCTAAAACAGAAATTAGACCAAACAATAAACCAAATAAAACATATTGTGGCATTGCTAACCAAAATCCATGTGCAGTTATTTCAGGATTTGCAATGTGTAAAAGTCCAAATAAAACACCAGGAATTAGTATAGCCAAATATCTATTTTTGAACCAACGTCCAATACCTTGCGTTAAATAACCACGAAATAAAATTTCTTCATAAGCAGTTTGCAAAGGAATTAAAATTGCACTTAAAAATAATAAGGTAAAAAATGTTGAAGCAGAAAACTGAAACTTAAAATTAGTAGGATGCAAAAGAAAATCAATCAAAAGCATGATACTCATTATTGTAAACCAAATAATAAAAGCAGAAAAAAATCTTTTCCATCTGATATAATGTCGCCCATTAATGACTTCTTGAATGCTTCTGGAGTGAATTGGTTTTACTAAAAAATAAAAAATTATTATGCTGGTTACAAAAGGCAACATCATTAAAACAAATCCAAGATTTTTTGAAATTCCAAATTGTTTAAAATCAATACTAGACATGCTAATTGCATTATAATCTACTGCACCAGAAATAAGTTTTGGAAAAACAGTAATCATTAAAGGGACTGCTCCTAATAATTGCCCACCTAAAAAAGAAGCTAAAATCAAAATCAAATATCGCCAAAATTCATTTTTAGCTCCAAGAGCATTTTCCAAAAAACGCATAATAAAATGTTTTAAAAGTTACAAGTTAATCATTAAAAATTAGAATCCTATATCAAAACCAAGCATAAATCTAATTCCTGATTGAGGATAAAAATAATTTTGTGTGGTTAAATTATTATTATAAAAATAAGAATAGGTATACCCCCCACTTTCATATTTTTTATTTAATAAATTATAGATTGCTCCTCTAAAATTTATCGTAGAATTTGCCACTTGAATTGGATAATATAAAATGATATCATTCACTAAAAAAGAATTTAATTTTCGATTTTCATTTTGTGTGTTGTCAAGATATTGTTTTCCAATAAATTTAGAAAACCAACTTATTGAAAATTTAGAATTAGTAAAAGGAACATAATTTAATTGTCCTGAAAAAATAAAATTTGGCGAAAATGCAATTTGAGTATTCGAAAATTTAGTTTCAAGCTGACCGCCATTATCATAATCATCCACAAAATCTGTGTAGTTTAATATTTGATGTTGCATAAGAGAAACATTTCCCGAGAAAGATAATTTTTTTAGAATTTTTATTTGCGTTTCAAATTCTATTCCTCTTCTGAAACTATTGTCAATATTAACTCTTGTGTATGCACCCACATCATTAATTTTTCCATTTAACACCAATTGATCTTTATATTGCATCCAAAATAACGTAGCATTGAACATTATAAATTTGTTCATCTTGTGATTCATATTCAATTCCACATCGAGCATTTTTTCAGCTTTGGGCAATTGATTATTATTTACTTCAATATCATTTCTATTTGGTTCTTTTTGAGCTATTCCAGCTTGGAAACTAAAGCTCGTTTTATCAAAACCCACATATCGAATTTCAACTTTTGGATTGAAAAATAAAAAATTCAAATCGTGTTTTAAATTTGGCATATTTCTAAAACCATTTAATTTATAATCCACTTTTCGAAGTTGTGCATCCGCAAAGAATTGCCATGTATTTTTTAATTTATAAGAATACATTGTAGCCATAGAAATTTCATTTTTCATTGCATCAACATCATACCATTTGTAATTATTATCTATTCCATAATCTGCCCAAATTACTTTCCCAAAATGAGTTCCTTTATATTGACTTGCATTTAAATATATTCCTAAATCAGCATTATTTTTTTGATATTGAAGCATATATTTTATGCCATAAAAATTATTATCCAGCCATAACTGTCTTATCAAATTTGTATGATCTATGGTATCATTTCCTGAAACAAAATTTGGTAAATTGTAATTTTGAAAATGTGCATTTTGCTTGTATTCTTCATAATAACCTTTGCCTTTTGTAAGATAAAAAACGGTACTTGTTTTCCAATATTTATTTACATCATGATTTACAAAAAATTGAAAATAATCTTGTTGATAATTGTCTGTTTGATTTTCATAATAATTTCCATTAGCCATCAAACCCAGTTCATTAAAAGTTCTGTTTGTATTTAAATTTTCTTCCGAAACACCATTCCAAGCTTGACCAGTTTTTTCTTTTCCACCTAAATAATTAAATACAATATTTGTTTTTGAATTTAACTTATACAGTGTCGTCCATTGAATCGATTTTAAATCCGAAGCAGATCGATCAATATAACCATTGCTTACAATTCTTGATAATCGAAGCGTTGAATTAAATTTATCGTTTATCAAACCTGTTCCTAATTTTAAAGTATTTCTCAAAGTATTAAAACTTCCTACATCTGTAGCGAAATAAAAACTTGGTTTTTCATTCGCAATATCCAAATTATTAATGCTAATAGCACCGCCAAAATTTCCGGTTCCCGCTTTTGACAAGCCTACACCTCTCTCAATTTTTATGGATTTAGCAGATGAAATAATATCTGGAAAATTTACAAAGAAAGTGCCTTGACTTTCAGCATCATTAATTGAAATTCCATTCATGCTAACATTTATTCTGGTAACATCGGTTCCTCTAATTTGAATATTCGAATAACCTATTCCTGTTCCGGCATCAGAATTAACTTGAACCGATGGAGTAGAATTTAAAATAAACGGAATATCCATTCCTGTATTAATTTTTTTGATAAATGAAGGAAATAATATTGTAGCACTAGGCTCTATTCTTTTTTCTAACTCTGTATAACTTTTAATAATAATTGAAGAAAGTTCAATTTCTTTAAAAACACTGTCTTTGTTTTGTGCATTGGAAAAATAGCCACAAAATAAAATAACGAAGCATAAAATAATTTTTCTTTTGTTCATAATACATTTTTTAAACACCTTTTTAGGCTGTTCAGTTAACAATAAAATAAAGTAAGAAAAATCGCTTTCTTACCTTTCCTAACCAACATTACTTGGTCAAGGTTCGCGGGTATATTCTCAGATTTCGTTTTTGGTCGAAAACACCCCGAGGTTTTGAAAAATCATAACTTAAAAATGACTTTCAAGTGACAAATATAATTTTTTGTTTTAATATTTTAATGTAATTTTAAAACAAATTTGACGTCGAATTAAAATGCATTACATGAAAAATATTTTTGCCATACTAATTTGTCTTTTTTCAATGCAATTATTTGCACAAAAAAACACAAGTTTCCATGTACTTGAAAACAATGAAAATTATACTTTAGTTGATATTAATGTTGGTGAAATTGTAAAAAAAGAAGTTTCTTTTTCAAACTCAATATCGTATAAAATTACATTGCCCAATGGAAATGCAATTTTAGAAAAAGGCGCTCCCGATATAGATAAACTTTCTTTTTCATTACAAATTCCCAATACAGCTCAAAGCGAATTTGAAATAATTGATGCTAGTTATTATGATATTTCAAACATAGAAATTGCACCAAGCAAAGGAAAAATTTATCGACATCAAAATCCAAACGATTTTCCTTATGAAAAAGGAAATGCATATCAAAACAATTCATTTTATCCATCGCAATTAGTATCGCTTTATCATCCTTATATTCTTCGAGAATATAGAGGACAAACGGCTCATGTTTTTCCGCTTCAATACAATCCAATTACAAAAACATTGCGTGTATATACCAATTTGAAAATAAAAATTAATTATGTAGGCGAAAATTTACATAATGCTATTTTAGAAAATGATAAACAATTTTCACCTTCGGTTTTTGATGGCATTTATCAAAATCAATTTATAAATTTTGAATTCAAAAATAATCAAGCAAACAAAACCACACAAAATTACACACCACTTTCACAAGATGGCTCCATGTTGGTTTTATTAAAAGCAAATATGCTCAACACCATGAAACCTTATATTGATTGGAAAAATCAAAAAGGCATTCGAGTTTTTGTTTGCAATGTAGATACTATTTCTGGAGGAAATAATGAAAATACCATTTACCAAACAATTAAAAATTATTACAATCAACATCAAATTTTATATACGTTAATTGTTGGCGATAACACAGATATTACACCAAGAAACGAAAATTGGACTGATACTTTTTTACTTGGTCCTTCGGATGTTGGCTATGGATATATGTCTGGCAATGATCATTATCCTGAAATAATAGTTGGACGATTTAGTGGCAGTAACATTGCTGATGTCAAAACACAAGTTGATAGAACATTGGCTTATGAAAAAAACCAAAACATTATTGGCAACTGGATGCAAAATCAAATTGTAATGGGTAGTAATCAAGGTCCTGGCGATAAAGGACAAATGGATTATGAACATTTAAGAGATATTGCAGACAGCAACATAAATCAATATAATTATGTAGCCAAAAATGAATTGTATGATGGTAGCCAAGGAGGTGATGATGCCGCAGGAGATCCTTTTTCTCAAAATTTTACCGATGCAATTAATAGTGGTGTAGGTTTAGTAAATTATTGCGGGCATGGCAGTGTAGTTAGTTTTTCATCTTCAGGTTGGGGTTCTTCTAGTGATCTTAATGCGTTGACAAATGTAGGAAAATTGCCTTTTATTTTTTCAACAGCTTGTGTAAATGGCTATTTTTTAAATCAAGATTGCTTAGCGGAAAATTTATTGCGTGCAAGAAATTCGAATGGTATAGCCAAAGGTGCAATTGCAGTTTTGATGAGTACAATAAATCAAAGTTGGGATCCGCCAATGCAAGGGCAAGATGAAATGAATGCAATTTTGAGAAATGCACGACCAAATAATTTAAAAAATATTTATGGCTGTATAGCAATGAATGGTTGCATGAGTACCAATGATGCCTACAATACATTTATTGATCCAAATGGCGGCAATGAAATAACAGATACATGGACAATTTTTGGCGATCCTAGCTTGGTAACTTTTACAAAAAACGAAGGAAATTTAACTTGCACTCATAGTGCTGAAATTGGAAATCAAGAAACTACTTTTTCGGTAAATTGCAATCAAACCGATGCTTTGATTGGTTTATATTTCCAAGGAAATTATGTAGCTTCTTCAAGAGTAATTGGCGGAGTGGCAACATTTACATTCCCAGCACTAATTCAATTAGATTCTTTATTTATTACTGCAACAAAACAAAATTTTAAACCTTATTTTGGATTTGCAATGGTGAAAAATTATCCGGCAGGATTTAATAATTCATTTTATCACAATAATATACAACTTTATCCAAATCCAGCTCAGGATATTTTAAATATCAAAATTTCAAACGACAAAATAGAATTGATTCAGATTTTTGATTTAAAAGGAGCGCTTGTTTTAAGTCAATACAATGCTACATCAATATCAATTACTTCACTTGCAGAAGGAAATTATATTGTAAAAGTAAAAACTGAAAAAGGAAACGCTACCGCAAGTTTTTTGAAAAAATAATTTTGTAATTAGTTATTTTCTTTTTTTTAATTTTATTATTAGATTTGTTATTAAAAATTAATAACATGAAAATTTTAAAATATCTACTATTATCTATTATTTTAATTCTTGGAATTGCTTTAATTGCAGCAGCAATTTTGCCAAAACAATATACAATAAGCGAATCCATAATTATTAAAAACCCTCTAGATAGCGTTTACAATTACGTCCGTTTTTTAGACAATCAAAAAGATTACAGTGTCTGGATATTAAATGACAAAACTACCAAAATAAAAATCACAGGTATTGATGGCGAAATAGGGGCAACTCAAAGTTGGGTTGGCGAAGAAAGTGGAGAAGGCTCTCAAACAATTACAGGCTTAACGAAATCAAAAATGGAAGTAGACTTAACTTTTATAAAACCTTTCCCTGGCAAACAAAAAGCTGCAAATTTATTTGAAATGATTGATAGTAGTTCTACAAAATTAACTTCTGAGTTTTATGGCAATGACAAATTT
>JAGNRR010000129.1 GCA_017988595.1 Chitinophagaceae bacterium | reverse complement strand
GCAAATAGGAGTGCAGTAAAAACAATGGTATATTTTTTCATAATTAAATTTTTAATTTATTAGATTATTTTTTATACTTTACTTGACAAATATAATTTTTAATATTAAAATATGTATTCATTTTTTAATTTAATAAAAAAAAAGAGCTAAACTTAATTAGCTCTTTTTCTAAAACAATAATGAAAAATTGATTTGGTTTATTTATTAAAGAATTTTGTCCAGTTTTTATACCATGTAGCATTTGTAGCACATGCACCTCTGTATGTTACAGCTGTAAAAAATGCATTGTTTAATTTACCATCTGTAAAACTTGCAGGAACAGTAATTAATGGAGAACTAGCTGTAGGACAAGGATTGAAATTTAATAAATCAAATGCATTAGTGATACCAACTTGTGTATTGTTTGTAAGCGTATCATTTGTTGCTAAATACCAAGTATAAGGTGCAATGCCAGAACCTCCAGCAGATGCTGTGTCTATTGCTTTGCTTGACCAACCTGCTACTGTATTCTTAGCATATTTCAAATCATTATTTGTAGCATTTGCAGAAGTTGTAGAACCATCGATTAATAATCCTGTAGGCCATCCCATGATTACTGAATTGAATAATGACAATCTAGAATTTCTACGGATATGATTTCCTCTTTTATATGGAGCAGCAACAGTTGTTGTTGTTACTTGTTTTGGTCCAATGATAGTAATGTTTGATAATACTGGGCTAGTGAAAGGTGCATTTGAACTTCCGCTTGCGTCATTATCGCTTTCAAAACCATTAGATGCGCCTCCTGTAGCTTCATCAGCAAGTGCTGGATCACGAGCTACAATAGCAAATTGAATATTTCCTCTGTAACCAAAATCTGTATCAATATCATCATCTGTATTTCTATAAGAAACTAAATATTTACAATTTACAGTTCCTCCAAAAAATTCAAAAGCATCATCACCGCAGTAGCTTACTTGAATATATTCAAGTGTAGTTCCACGACCAACACTTCCACATGTTAAACCATTGATTTCGCTATTTGGTTGAAATGCAATTCCTGCAAATTCGATACGAACATATTTCAATGTACCAGTGTTGTCATTGTCATCAGTTCCACCATGAAGTCCATCGCCGTCAGTGTTGTTTACACCACCTTCAATTTCCATTAAGCCACTAGTGCCGTTATACGAACCATTGTTTGTTGCTTTTCCTAATAAAATTACACCGCCCCAATCGCCAATATTTTTGCTGCCATCTGCTTGGTCTGAAGTAAAAACAATTGGATTAGTATTTGTTCCTTCTGCATTTATTTTACCATTTCTAGTTACAATTAATGTTCCTTTTGATGCTTTTTCGCCAAGGATGGTTACGCCAGGTTCGATGGTTAATGTTGCACCATTTTTTACATACACAAAACCTTTAAGGGTGTAAGTGTTTCCAGATTTCAATGTTCTGTTTTCGCTAATACTTCCAGTCAATGTTGTTTCTTCTACAGGATCTGGTTCTGTGGTTGTTTTGTCTTTACAAGCGTTTAATAAAACGGTTGCTGTTGCTAATAAAAAGAAAATTTTTTTCATGATTTTTTGTATATTTTTTATAATGCAAATGTCATTTGAAAGAAGACGTAAAAGAAATTTTTACAGTTAAGTAATCATTACCTGAGTGTGAATTAATTGTAACCAAATTGAATTTATGACAAAAAAAACTCCTCAACTAAATGAGGAGTTATTTTAAAATCGAAACTAATTTTTTCTAAAGTTTGTAGGCTAATGCAATACCAAATTTTGTTCCGTATCGATACATCAATGAAAGATTATCTTTTGATGCATTATAAGTTCCATTTTTATCAATGTCTTGATAAAAAATTCCTTTTGAATTTAAGATATCAGCTACATTAAATCGAAATTCAAATTTTTTGGCAAATGTTTTTTGGATTTGAAAATCAATAATTGATCTTGGTGCTTCGTAAATTTCAGGAAACTGTGCATAATCATTTCCAATTAATTGAATTCTACGCCCAATTTGATTATACAATAAGGTCATGCTGGTTTCATATTTTTTCATATCATATTGCAATCCTGCATTGATAATATATGGCGATTGACCTTGCATCGGTCTATTTTTTGCAATGCTGTTGGCTTCATTTTTTTCAAGATTCACTCTGTTATAAATGTAGGCAAGGTTTGTGAAAAATGTAAAATTTTCCAATCGTTTGTTCAATACATCAAGTTTTTTTCTAAATTCCATTTCAGCACCAAAACTAATTGCTTGAGGGGCATTTATATATTCACGGTTAAATGTATTTGTTCCTGATGGATTTAATTGCAACTCAATAGGATTTTGGAAATTTTTATAAAATCCTGCAAGGGTAATCAATTCACCAGCTCTTGGATAAATTTCATATCTCAAATCAATATTAGTAACTTTTGTTCTTTCTAATTTTGGATTTCCTCTTTCTGTTGCTAATACATCGAAATTATAAAATGTAAAAGGCGCAAGCTCTCTAAACTCTGGTCTTATTACAGTTTGCGAAGCTGCCAATCGAATATTTGTTTTTTCATTTAGTAAATAAGTGAAATTTCCTGAAGGTAAAATATCAGTAACGGTAGAATTTAAATTCACTTTTTTAATGTTGTCATAACTATCTAAATTTTGTAAATAACTTTCTACACGAACGCCATAAACCGCTCTTAGTTTTTTAGTTAAAAAATGATCTGCTTGAAGAAAACCAGCATTAAGAAAAGAAAAAGCAGTATAAGAATAACTAGGATCAGTTAAACTGCCCAACATAAATCCTGATGTGCCAATATTTTCGTCAGCAAATATTTTATCAGCAGCTAATTTTTTTAAACTAATAATATTGTCTAATGAAGCATTAGAACCTTGCACCATTCCCAAAAGTTGTGCATCATAAATTCTATTTTTAGATTGGAATAAATAACCTGTTTTGAAATTAATGTTTTTTATTTTTTTAGAAACATCAAATGAAGCACCAAGTATTTTATCGCTCAAATTAGAATAAAATCGTCCAGAAGAAGTAGGGCTTGGGCTACCAGAAGTAACATTTGCAATGTATTCAGTTTCGGGAGCACCAACAGTTTTTTGTTGTCCAAAACGTCTTAAATCTGGTACATCTTGATTTAAAAGTGCACCATTGATATTCCAACGAAATTTTGTTTTTGCTTTTTCAAAAAAATGTTCACCCAATAATTGAGAGCTAAATAATCGATTAGATTTAAAACCCAATTCATGCTGACGCAAATCTAAATTTTCTTCAATATTTATGCCTTGACGTTGTGTTACATAATCACTACTGTTGATAGAAAAAATATTTTTGAAACTGATTTTATTGTTTTTATTTAATTCAATACCAAAATTTGCCATTGCGCCCAAAAGCATATCTTGACTAGATTTTTGGTCAGCAACTTGCAAAGTGGTTTTAAATTCATTTTCACTTTGTTTGTCAAATAAATATCGATCTACATACGTAATATTATTGTTTTTTGTGTACATCAAAGAAAATAATGCACCTACATTTTTTCCTTTTAGTTTTGAATTAAATCCACCTGCTGTATTGAAATTAAAATTTATCGGTGTATTGATATTTTCATAAGACCAAATGTTATTCAAATCTCTTGCCCAAGCTGTTCGTTGTCCATTGGTAACTTTTGAATCATAATAATTTTTACTAGTTTTAGGATAATAACTTGGTAAATTTCTAGTGCCATCGTCAAAACCTAAAAAGTCTGTTTTACCACCTTGATATGAAGCAAATTGATGTTTGAAATTGTTGGTGTTTCCTCCAGAACCAATTTGCATAGAAAAGAAATTTATTAACGGAATTTCTCTAGTGGTAATTTGTGTAAGCCCACCAGAAAATTCAGCTGGCATTTCAGGAATTGCTGTTTTATTTATAATAATATTTTCAATCACATTGGAATTAAAAATATCGTAAGAAAATGTTTTTTTATCAGGTTCGGTGCTGCTCATCAACGCACCATTCACCATTGTTTGATTATATCGATCGCCCAAACCACGAATAACAATATATTTTCCATCAATAATACTTGCGCCTGTTACACGTTTCATTACTTCGCCAGCGTTTCTATCTGGCGATTTTTTTATTTGTTCAGCAGAAATAACTTGGGTTACACTTGCATTATTTTTTTGAATAGCAATCATCGAATTAATCGATTCTTTTTTTGCAGTTCCTTTAATGGTAACGGTTTTAATTTTTGTTTCGGCTTTTGCCATCGTAAAATTTACTGTTGTTACTTCGTTCAATTTCACTTCCACATTTTCAATTTCCTTAATGCCATAACCCAAATAGCTTGCACTTATTGTATAATTTCCTGGTGTTAATCCCATGATTTTATATTCGCCATCAACATTTGATCTTGCACCACTTGGCGCATTTATTACTTTTATGGTTACACCTATCAAGGTTTCATTATTGTTTTCATCGGTAATTTTTCCTGCTATTTGCTGCGCAAAAAGGATGTTTCCGAATGATAATAATGCGATTAAAACTAAAAGTTTTTTCATATTTTTTGTATTATATTTATTTATTATGCAAAGGGAAAAAAATAAAATTTATAACTCGCATTATCTATATTACGATATTGTTACTCCAATATTACCATAATGTTATCTACTCTTATAAGTCAATACAGCAAAGGATTGTATTGAAATGAGTATTAAGTAAAGATTCAGTTAAATAGATTATTTTTTGTTTAAACAAATATTTTTATACTTTTATAACATGAAAAAACTTTATTTTATTTTTCTTTTATTACTTTCAATTACGTCATCGGCACAACTCGTAAAATTTGTAAATCCATTTATTGGCACAGGCGGACACGGACATACTTTTCCTGGGGCAACAGCACCTTTTGGTTTTTGTCAGCTTAGCCCCGATACTCGGATTGATGGAAGCTGGGACGGTTGTGGAGGCTATCATTATTCCGATTCGGTAATTTATGGGTTTAGTCATACGCATTTGAGTGGAACGGGTGTGAGCGATTATGGCGATATTTTATTAATGCCTGTTACCAAAGAAATGCGCTTAAATGATTATCAATATAAATCTACCTTTAGCCATAAAAACGAAAAAGCCGAAGCTGGATATTATCAAGTTTTTTTAAACAACCCAAAAGTAAATGTAGAACTCACCACAAGTCGTCATTGTGGATTTCATAAATATACATTTCCTAATAATACAGAAACCTATGTGGTGTTAGATTTAAAACACCGAGATGAAGTATTGGATAGCAAAATGGAACAAATTGATGCATACACCATTCGAGGATATCGTTTTTCAAAAGCTTGGGCAACAAATCAAAAAATATTTTTTGAAATAAAATTTGCACAAGAAATAGATAATATTTTATACGAACCAAATGATGATAAAAGTCAAACGGCCAATATAGATATTTCAAAATGTCAACATGCTTTAATAAAATTAAAAAAAGGTTTTTCAAAACCTGTAAATCCTGCACCATATCAAATTGTAAATGTAAAAGTGGGCATCAGTGGAGTAGATGAAGCAGGTGCGCATAATAATTTAGAAAAAGTAATACCGCATTGGGATTTTGAAAAAACTAAAAAAGAAGTGCAAGATGAATGGGAAAAAGAACTAGGCAAAATAACAGTAAATGGTGTAGAAAAAGGCGTAGATGAAAAAGAGAAAAAGATAATTTT
>JAGNRR010000128.1 GCA_017988595.1 Chitinophagaceae bacterium | reverse complement strand
TCAGTCAATTGGAAATATTAATGTTCCTGTTATTGTTCGTTTGCAAGGCACAAATGCCGAAGAAGCAAAAAAACTAATTGACGAAAGTGGTTTAAAAGTGCAATCTGCTGTGCTTTTGAGCGAAGCCGCAGAATTAGTAAATAAAGCAGTAGCTTAAAAATTTCAAATAAACATTATTCAAACTGGGTGGAAATGGCACAAAACATTTTCACCCCAATTCCAATTGCTTCTTGATAAATATCAAATTCAGGATGATGGACTGGATTTGTAAAATTTCCTTGGTGAGAAGTGCCAATTCTGAAAAAACAACCAGGAACAACATGCGTGTAAAAACTAAAATCTTCTGCTGCCATTCGCAAGTCCAACGTTTTCACTTGTTCATTTTCTAAAAAATTTTCTGCAATAACAATTGCTTTTTCTGTAGTGATTTTATCATTAAATAATGATGGATAACCCATTGGAATTTCCACTTCGCAATCACCGCCCATTGCTTGACAGAGTTGTTTGCTATGCGTTTTTATAAGTTCATGCGCTTTCAATCGCCATTCTTCGTTCATGGCTCTAAAAGTGCCTTCTATTTTTACTTCATCAGGAATGACATTTCCTGCATTTCCACCTACAATTTTTCCAAAAGAAAGCACTGAAGGCGAAAGTGGATTATGATTTCTTGAAATGATGGTTTGTAAACTTAATAGTAAATTACTTGCAATAATTATAGGGTCAATAGTTTGATGAGGTAAAGCGGCATGTCCACCTTTTCCTTTTACATTAATATAGATTTCATCGGCACTTGCCATATATTGCCCTGCTCTAAAACCAACAGTTCCAAATGGCAAATGAGGATATACATGCAAGCCAAAAATAGCCTGCGGTTTTGGGTTTTCCAATGCGCAGGCTTTTATCATCAAACTTGCACCACCAGGATGTTTTTCCTCACCAGGTTGAAAAATTAATTTTATTGTACCTTCCCATTCATTTTTGGTTTCTTGTAAAATTTTTGCTGCGCCAAGCAAACAACTTGAATGCACATCGTGTCCGCAAGCGTGCATAACGCCATCATTTGTGGATTTATAAGGCACATTATTTTTTTCTAAAATGGGCAAAGCGTCCATATCTGCACGCAAGGCAATTATTTTTTTAGTTGGATTTTTTCCTTCAATAATGCCAACAATTCCAGTTCCGGCTACGTCAGTTTCATGTTTTATTCCCCATGAAGCTAATTTAGCAGAGATGAATTTAGCAGTTTCGTATTCTTGAAATGAAAGTTCCGGATGGCTGTGTATATGCTCTCGAAAAGAGATAAATTCTGGTAAATATTGATTTACAAGATTTATTATTCGGTTATTCGCTAACATTTATATTTTTAACGGTTACAATATCTGGCGCTACAAAAGCACTTGGAAAAGAACCTTGAATGCGTCGCAAAAATTTATACGCATCGCCTTTGCCTTCAAAATCGCCAACTTTTATTTTATAAGATGGTACATTATAGGTCATATAAGTTCTTGTGCCAGGATTGGAACGCATAAATTTTATTTTTGCTTCATTGGCTTTGGCTCTATCGCTACCGTTGTAAATAACAACTCTATAGCCACTTACATTATGAATTGAGCCAGTTACAGTTTTTCTGCCATGTCTAATGGGCGCTGCCATAGGAATTTCTCTGGCTTTGGCATCGGCTTTTGCCAGTTCTTTGGCTTTTATTTCCGATTCTATTTTGTGCATTACTGCGGGTCTTGTATCTAAAATATCAAGTCTTGCATCTTTAAAAACATTCACGTTGGTGTATACAAAACCAGTATCTTGTTGTTGAACTAAACTGCTATCGCTTGCTTCATTTTGTGCAAACAAAGAAGCTGAGAATCCTAAAAAAGCAACAGTAAAAAGTAAAAAATTTTTCATTATCTGCTTGCAAAATTAACAATTTTAAAAAGATAAGTGCTAATTAAATGTAAAAATTATACACAAAATAAGTTCTATTTTTGTATGTAGATAAAAATTGAAAATTAAAATTATGAAAACTCTTGTATTAGGTGCTTCGGAAAATGTGGAACGATATTCAAACAAAGCAATAAAAATGCTCAATCGATATAATCATGAGGTTTGTGCCATTGGACATAAAAAGGGAATTGTAGATGGTGTAGATTTTGATAAAGTAAAAATACTTTTTGAAAATGTGGATACAGTTACACTTTATTTAAACCCCAAAAATCAAGAAGTTTTTTATGAGTATATTTTAAAAATACACCCTAGACGACTAATTTTTAATCCAGGAACAGAAAACGAAACGTTGTATAAAATGGCTAGTGAAAAAGGAATTATTTGCCAAGAAGCGTGTACCTTAGTTTTATTAAGCACCAACCAATATTAATCAGTTATGGAAAAATATAAAAACGTTCAAGAATATATCAACCAAATACCAGATGATAAACTGGAAGGATTTGAAAATTTAAGAAATAGTATTTTAAAAAATTTGCCAAAAGGTTTTGAAGAATGCATTTCGTATAACATGATTGGCTATGTAGTGCCTTTTTCTATTTATCCCGATGGGTATCATTGCAATACCGCTTTGCCATTGCCATTTATGAGTATTGCTGCTCAAAAAAATTTTATTGCACTTTATCACATGGGCATTTATGCCGATGAAAAATTATTGAATTGGTTTGTGGGCAAATATCCAAAACATAGTAAAGCAAAACTGGATATGGGAAAAAGTTGTATTCGATTCAAAAAAATGAACGATATTCCTTTGGATTTAATAGGCGAATTAGTAAAAAAAATAAATGTAAAAGATTGGATAGCTACTTACGAAAAATTGTATAAAAAGTAGTTTACATACTTTTCAATTCACTAACCAAATCTTGCAACACTTTTTTGGCATCGCCAAATAGCATAGTTGTTTTAGGTTGGTAAAACAACGCATTTTCAATGCCAGCATAGCCGGGTTTCATGCTACGTTTATTTACAATAACGTGTTTTGCATTTTCAACTTCAAGAATTGGCATGCCATATATTGGCGATGAAGGATCATTTTTAGCTGCAGGATTTACCACATCATTTGCCCCAAGAATTAATACCACATCGGTATTTGCAAATTCTGGATTAATTTCTTCCATCTCTAATAATTTTTCATATTCCACATCTGCTTCAGCAAGCAATACATTCATGTGTCCTGGCATTCTTCCTGCTACTGGATGAATGGCGTATTTTACTTCCACGCCTTTTTCTTGCAATACCTTTTCTAATTCATGACAAGTGTGCTGTGCCTGAGCTACAGCCAAACCATAACCAGGAACAATGACTACATTTTTGGAATAAGCCATTAAAACAGCAGTATCACTCAAAGAAATTTCACGATGCGAACCGCCAGTTTCTGAGCTTCCTGCATTTGCACTATTCCCACCAAATGCACCTACAATAACATTTGTGAGTGAGCGATTCATGGCTTTGCACATTAAGATTGTTAAAATAGTTCCTGCGCTACCAACCAAAATTCCACCTGTAAGCATTACAGGATTGTTGTATAAAAAACCGCCACAAGCTGCTGCTACGCCTGTAAATGAATTAAGCAATGAAATAACAACAGGCATATCTGCACCCCCAATAGGCATTACAAACAAAATGCCATAAAGTGCTGAAACAACTAATAAAACATAAAACATGGTTACAGGACAAGCAAACCATTTCATCATTACTGCTGCAGTAAAAATGACAATTAATGCCATTAAACCAATGTTTATAATTTGTTGACCAGGTAAATTTCTATCTTTTACATTACCATTTAATTTTCCAAAAGCAATCATTGATCCAAAAAACGAAACGGTTCCAATAATTAAACCTGCTAAAATAGTAAGTGTGGTTAAATTATTTAGTGGGGTAGAGCAACAACCATTTTCACCAACTAAATGTTTAAATTCTACTATAGAAATAATTGCTGCACAAGCACCACCCATTCCATTAAATAAACTTACCATTTGAGGCATGGCTGTCATTTGCACACGTTTTGCCATTAAGGTTCCAATAACACTTCCGATGATTAATCCGCCGAAAATCCAAATATAATTTCCTAAATGTTGTCCTTCTTTATCGGTATATAAAAATATTGTTGCCAAAATAGCAATCAACATTCCTCCTGCAGCAATTCGATTTCCTTTCATTGCCGTATCGGGATGCGAAAGCATTTTTAACCCAACAATAAATGTAATGCTGCCAATTAAATAAGATAAAAGTAAAAGTGTAATTGTCATAAATTGAGATTATTTTTTTTGAAAAAATGAGTTTTAGATGGTTCTTATTTTTTTTTCTTTTTTGCAAACATTTCAAGCATTCTATCAGTTACTACAAATCCCCCAACAACATTTAAGGTGCCTAAAATAACTGCAATAAAACCAAGAATTAAAACCAAAAGATTATCGGAGGAAGCCTCGCCCATAATAATTATTGCGCCAATAACGACCACACCATGAATAGCATTTGCACCACTCATCAATGGGGTATGTAACACACTGGGTACTCTAGAAATAACTTCGATGCCCAAAAAAATAGAAAGAATTACAATCGTAATCATATTGTAATTGGTGGTGAAAAAAGAAATGATACTGTCCATAGTTTTTTTTTTTAATTTTTATTTACATTAATTGTTTTATTCTAGCATTAGTGATAGATCCATCTCGGCAAATGCAAGTGCCTTCTACCAAATCATCTTCGTAATTAAGGTTTAAATTTCCATTTTCATCAATAATTAATTTCATGAAATTAAACACATTTTTTCCATAAAGTTTACTGGCATCACTTGGCATAGTAGAAGCTAAATTGGAATTGCCAATTATTTTTACGCCTTTATAAATCACCGTTTCGTTGTTTTTGGTGTGTTCAGTATTTCCTCCTGAAGAAGAAGCTAAATCTATAATTACACTTCCTTTGCGCATTTTATCAAACATTTCTTCGGTAATTAAGATTGGTGCTTTTCGTCCAGGAATTTGTGCTGTGGTAATTATAATATCTGCTTTTGCAGCGCTTTCTACAATTTTTTGTTGTTGTTTTTGTTTGTATTCTTCGCTTTGTTCTACCGCATATCCGCCAGCGGCACTTGCATCAGCAGCACCTTCTACTTCCACAAATTTTGCACCCAAACTCATCACTTCTTCTTTTACAGCAGGACGAGTATCAAAAACTTCTACAATTGCACCAAGTCTTTTTGCGGTTGCAATGGCTTGTAAACCCGCAACACCTGCACCAAGAATTAATATTTTAGCTGGCGCAATACTTCCTGCGGCAGTCATAAACATTGGAAAATATCTGCTGTATTCATTGGCAGCTAAAAGTACGGCTTTGTATCCTGCAATATTTGCTTGTGAACTTAAAATGTCCATTGATTGCGCACGAGTAGTTCTTGGAATATTATCTAAACTAAAAATTGTATTTTGTTGCGAAGCCCATTTTTCCATCAAAGGAATATTGCTTACTGCTTGAAAATTTCCTAAAAGAATTTTATTTGAAACTTGTTCTTCGATGGGTTGTATACTTAATATAATATCGGCTTGCGAAAGCAAATCATTTCGAGAAACAATTTTTGCTCCAGCATTTTCATAATCTGCATTAGCAGCCATTGCTTTTTCGCCAGCATCCGTTTCTACCAAAACTTCAGTATTTAATTTTATAAACGCTGCAACAGTTTCGGGCAAAAGCGACACTCGATTTTCGCCTTCTTGTTCTTTACAAATACCTATTTTCATTATTTTATTTTTTAAAAACGTACTAATTTACAT
>JAGNRR010000127.1 GCA_017988595.1 Chitinophagaceae bacterium | reverse complement strand
CGAACCCGTATTAGATGAAAATAATTTAAAATATACAAAAATAGAAAGTAATAGGAGTGCTATTAAACTAATTTTTAATATCGAAGATTTGTTTTTTTTCTTAGCCAAGGTTAAATAATTTCATTAAAACTAAGTTTTTGATTTGCTTTTATGAAACAAAATGGAAAAAGATAACAGTTTTTTTATAAATTTGTATTTTAATTCTAATATAAAAATTATGTCAATAATCGATTTAGTGATGCCAAAAATGGGTGAAAGTATCATGGAAGCTACCATTTTGAAATGGAATAAAAATGTAGGGGATGCTATTCAATTAGATGAAACGTTATTGGAAATTGCTACCGATAAAGTGGATAGCGAAGTGCCTTCTACAGCTGCAGGCGTTATTGCCGAAATTTTATTTAAAGTAGACGATGTGGTTCCTGTGGGAACTATAATCGCAAAAATAAGTACAGGCGGAGAAGCAGTTTCTCCAGCTCCTGCTGAAATTAAAGTAGAAGCGCCAAAAGTGGAAACACCAAAAGTTGCTCCAGTTTCACAACCAGCTCAAATGACTCCTCAATCTACATCAACTTCTGGAATGAAATTTTATTCCCCATTGGTGATGAATATTGCAGCATCAGAAGGTATTGGCATGCAAGAATTAGAAAACATTCCGGGAACTGGAAATGAAGGAAGAGTTACAAAAAAAGATATTCTTCAATACATTCAAAACAAAAAAAGTGGTCAATCAACTACTCCAGTTTCTGTTTCAAGCGAAGCAACATCAACAGTTTCTGCTTCGGCAGCAATTGCACAAGCTCAACAACAATCTGTTGAAGAAAATAAAATTGCACCTTCGGCAAATTATGGCGGCAATGTAGAATTAATAGAAATGGATAGAATGCGAAAATTAATTGCTGAACACATGGTGCGCAGCAAGGCAACTTCGCCACATGTAACCAGTTTTACTGAAGCTGATGTAACCAATATGGTACTTTGGAGAAATAAAATAAAAAATAAATTTGTAGAAAAATACAATGAGAAAATAACATTTACGCCTTTGTTTATAGAAGCAATTGTAAATAGTATTAAAAAATTTCCGATGATAAATTGTAGTCTTGACGGAAATACAATTGTATTGAAAAAAGATTTAAATATTGGAATGGCAGCAGCTTTGCCAAGTGGCAATTTAATTGTTCCTGTAATTAAAAATGCAGATACTAAAAATTTATATGGATTAACAAAAGAAGTAAATTTATTAGCAAACAATGCTAGAAATAATAAATTAAAACCAGAAGATACACAAAATGGAACATTTACATTGACCAATGTAGGCACTTTTGGAAGTTTAATGGGGACACCAATTATCAATCAGCCTCAAGTAGCCATTCTTGCAGTTGGTGCAATCAAAAAACGTCCAATGGTTTTGGAAACACCTCAAGGTGATGTAATTGCTATTCGACACATGATGTATTTATCATTAAGCTATGATCATCGAATTGTAGATGGTTCGTTAGGTGCAGGATTTTTGACAGAAGTAGCAAATCAACTTGAAGCTTTTGACCCAAACAGAGAATTATAATGCTGGATAATGGCGTTTACAATGAATTAGAAGTTCGAGAAAAATTATCGAATCTTAAAAATTGGAATTTAATTTCTGGAGCTTTGCAAAAAGATTTTTTATTTAAAAATTTTAATCAAGCATTGGCATTTATTGTACAAATTGGATTGCTTGCTGAACAAGCAGATCATCATCCTGAAATTATAAATGTTTATAATAAAGTGCAATTAAGATTAAATACACATAGTGTAAATGGAATCACACAGCAGGATGTTGATTTGGCTTTTGAAATTGAAAGGCTTTAATTTATTTTTGTAATTGATTTTCAATTCTTGGGTTTAAATTAAAAACCTCAGTGCCTTCAAATTCTATTTTGTTTGAATTTACATTAATTAAATCATTTAATTCATACACATTTTCAAAGCCATAACCAATCAAATTTATAAATGTTGGAATGTTTAATGCCAAGGTTATCGGTTTTTTTTGTGCTGTGCTTCTAGGAGGCACATAGCTTTTAGTGGCAAAATTTACCTCATCATTTTCAAAATTATTATTGCAATAAATTAAAATTCGTGTTTTATTGTCAGGAATCAATTTATATAAATTTGTCTGTGTAAAATCCGAAAAATTTAAGTGAATTGCACCTTTGATGTGTTTTTGATCAAAAAGTTCTTTGCTTCTAGTGTCTAAAATTACAGAGCCTTTTTCATTTGAATATTTTTTAAAATCTTCTAAATTTAATAAATGTGATTTTCTATAAACCTGAACTTTTTTAGCTAATTCTAAAAAAGAATCAAAATCTACTTTTGGGTTTTTAGTTGTTGATTGCGAAAAAACGTTATTGCTAAATATCAAAATACTTAGCATTAGAATTACATGTTTCAAGTTCATATTTTTTTTATTTGAACTATGATGCAAAAACTATTTTAATTCCATAAAAAAGAATAATTTATTTTTCGGCAGTGAAAATACAGTATTTCCATAATCTACGTTTATAACATTGATATTGATAAAGTGCACTAAACATATTTTCATGTTTGCCTTTTCTTTTTCCTATGCCTCGCAATAGCAAATCGATAAAGTAAGAAGGAATGAAAATATAAAATAATCGTCGAATGCTTGGTGCAACATTTTTTGTAACGATATGTTTTTTTATATTTTTAAATCCAACTTGATTTAGTTTTTCTTCAAAATCTATTTCGTATGCAAAATCTGATATAGCCCAGGAAGATGCCCAGTTTTTCATTGCTAATTTATCTTTGTTTGTTTTTTCATTTCCATTCCAAAAAAAATCAAGAACTACTAGTTTGCCATCGTTTTTTAAAAGTCTATAGGATTCTTTTAATACATCCAACTTTTCATCAGCATGACAATAACTTTCAATTCCATAAACCACATCATAATTTGATGATTGTAATCCTGTGTTGCAAAAATCTTTTTCATAAAAACAAAGTTCAGATTCTTTTCCAAGATTTTTAGCTGTTTCATTAGCCTGTAACACTTGTTTTTTAGTAATAGAAATACCGTCAATTAAACAGCCATAATTTTTGTTTAAAAAAAATGCTGGTCCGCCAATACCGCAACCCAAGTCAGCACAAAGATGTTCTTTTTTCAAATTTGAAAATTGAGCAATTTTATTACTCATATTTTCTATGGCTTCGTGGTGATTTTTTATACCTTTTTCCCAAAAACCATAATGCAATGATTTATGTTTTTTTGTACCCCAAATTATTTCATAATCTTTTTGTGAATCATGATAATATTTTTCAATTTGTTTTTGATAATTAGTTTTTTCATTCATGTTTTCATTCATGTTTTTAAAAACTAATGTTCATTTTCTTTTTTCATTAAACCCATCCTGCGCAAAATTTTTTTTTCATAATTCCAAAAAAAAGAAAATTGACCAAAGGGAATAGAAATAAGTAATATCAATACTTGATAGCCAAATAGTAAGATTAAAATTTTCACCAGCCAAAACACAAAACTATATTTTTCGATAGAAAACCATTGGGTAATTTCTTTAGAAATGTATGCAGTTGTTGTTCCTGTAATTGCAAAAACGCAAAGAATTAAAAATAAATCTTTTCCATTCACTTTCCATTTAGCTTTTAATTTTTCAAACATCAAAAGCAATTATTTTTGTTTAGTATTTACTTCACTTACGTTATGAATATCCATTAATAATTTTGGATCTCTGCCTTGCATCACTTTAGTAAAAGTTTCTTTGGCTTTTTCTATATTTTCATAGTGACCTTGAGAAATTACAGAATGACGTTGAACATCTACAGGACCTTCAATTGTCCAATCGCTAGTTTTTTTATGATCAAATCGACATGAATTGCAAATCCATTTTGCTTTTCCAGTTTCATCTTTTTTTACTTCACCCCAAGTATTTTTTCTTGCAGTTACTCTCAATACTTCTTCACCACGATTCCACAATGTTACTTCGCCACAACATTTATCGCAATTACGATGAGCATATACTGGTTTAGTAAACCAAACTCGTTGTTTAAATCGAAATGTTTTATCTGTTAAAGCGCCCACAGGACATACATCAATCATATTTCCGCTAAAATCATTGTCTATTGCTTTTGAAATTAAGGTGGATATTTTTGCATGGTCACCACGCTCCAAAATTCCATGACAACGACTGTCTGTTAATTGGTCAGCAACATAAGTACAACGATAACAAAGAATACATCTTGTCATGTGTAATTGAATATTTGGACCAATATCTTCTTTTTCAAAAGTGCGTCTATCAAATTCATATCGAGTACCTTCTTTGCCATGTTCATAGCCTAAATCTTGTAAATGACATTCACCTGCCTGGTCACAAATTGGACAATCCAACGGATGATTCATTAATAAAAGTTCTACCACGCCAGCTCTTGCTTCTTTTACTTTTTCGCTTGTAATGTTTTTTACAATCATGCCATCCATAACATTTGTTCTACAGCTGGCTTGTAGTTTTGGCATTGGTCTGGGATCTTTTTCACTGCCTGCAGCAATTTCTACAAGGCATGTTCTGCATTTTCCACCACTGCCTTCCAAACTACTATAATAGCACATTGCAGGCGGAGTAACATCTCCACCAATTTGTCTAGCTGCTTCAAGCACAGTTGTTCCTGGAGCTACTTCAATACTAATATTATCTATAGTTACTTTTATTTTTGGTGTGGCTTCGCTCATTATTCTTTAGATTTAAAAGTTGCTCAAAATTAAGTTAAATATATTAAATAATATTGATATCAAAATTAACTAAATCTACAAACTCTTCAATTCGAATTTGAATATCATTTTCGTTTATTTCTGTTAAACGTTCATTACCAAATTTTTCGACAACAAAACTTGCCATTGCAGAACCAATTATGATTGCTGTTTTCATGTTTTCAAAACTCACATTTCCTGTTTTAGCTAAATGTCCAATAAAGCCTCCCGCAAATGTATCGCCAGCACCAGTTGGGTCAAAAACTACTTCTAAAGGAAGTGCTGGTGCAAAAAATATTTTTTGTTCATGAAACAACAGTGCGCCATGTTCGCCTTTTTTTATGATTAAATATTTTGGTCCCATCTCCATAATGGTTTGTGCTGCTTTTACTAACGAAAATTCACCACTTAATTGTCTAGCTTCGCTATCATTAACCATAAGCACATCCACTTTTTTCATTACCGCTTTCAAGTCGTCCATAGCAATGTCCATCCAAAAATTCATGGTATCCATGATGATTAATTTTGGTTTGTTTTGCAATTGATTTATGATTTTCATTTGTAAGGAAGGCATTAAATTTCCTAGCATTACAAATTCAGGATTTTTATAAGATTCTGGCAGTTTTGGATCAAATTTTTCTAACACATTTAAGTCTGTGATTAAAGTGTCTCGAGTATTCATATCTAAATGATATTTTCCACTCCAAAAAAAACTTTTTTCGTCTTTTAGCACTTCAACGCCATCAAAATTCACACCTCTTGAAGAAAGTGCATTGATTTCACTTTCAGGAAAATCGCCACCTATAATAGAAACTTGATTAATATTTTGGGTAAAATGCGTTGCGCTCCATGCAGCATAAGTAGCTGAACCGCCTATAATTTTATCTGTTTTACCGAAAGGCGTTTCAATAGCGTCAAAAGCCATTGTACCTGCAATTAATAATGACATAAATTGTGTTTTAGAATTAAAAAATTTTTGGCAAAGGTATTGCGCAAGTTCTTTTATTCAAAATAAGATT
>JAGNRR010000126.1 GCA_017988595.1 Chitinophagaceae bacterium | reverse complement strand
TTTTTTTAAGGCGAAAACGGGCTTACAAGTTTGCCTTAGTCTCGTGGGGTTGGAAATTGTTATTAGAGGACGGGCACTGGATTATTAAGTTTGATGCTGGCACAGCAAAATTGTAATATCCAAATTGATGCTGTTGAAAAAAATATGTTGTCATGTAAGGATGCTGAAATTAATTTTTCTAATTCAATTTTTTCAAAACAAATTAATTTAATTCATAGTGATATTTTTAACACTAATTTGAAAGATAATTTTTATAATACAATTATTTGTAATCCTCCTTTCTTCAAAAATCAGCTTAAATCTAATGATAAGCAAAAAAACATTGCTTGGCACAATAATACATTACCATTAAAAGAATTGTTGTATTTTATTCAAACTAAAATGAATGAAAAGGGTAGTACTTTTCTGTTGTTATCGCCTTTGCTTTTTCAAGAATTGAATTTGATAATTGGTGAATCGAATTTAAATATTGAAAAAATTATTTCTTTAAAATCTAAATTTCTAAAACCTGCTCATGTATTTTTTGTAAAATTAAATTTCTTTAAAACAATTAGAATTGATGAAGAAGAAATTGTAGTTCGAGATGAATTTAATAATTATACACCTACAATTAAAAAAATCACAGAACCATTTTATTTATAATTTATTTTTCTTTTCTAATTAAATTCAAATTGGAAAATGGTGCTACAACTAAAGGAAATTTTTCTACAGTAACATAAGCAGTATCTAATCCAAAACCTTTTTCTTCGCTCAAACTTAATTTTTTAAGTAAGAAATAAAATTTCATCATTATTCGCTCACTTAATGGTAAATCATTATCATGTGATAGAAATTTTTCCATTACAATAAATTGCCAATCTCCAGGAATCTTATTTTTACTCAACGATTTATAACGACTATCAATATTTACTTCTTTATTTTCTACCATATCTTTTACCACTTCTCTAAACATTAGATTGATTCGTTGTTCTACCCTAAAACCTAATCTAAAATCTATTCTAATAATTTCATTTGGCACTATAGTATTTACAACATACTCACTTGTATAAGGATCATCTACTATATCAACATGAATAAACCAATAAATGTCTGCACGTTTTGGTTTCTTTTTAGTTATTGAATAAATAATTTTATCTTCAATTTCTTTATAATTATTTGCTGAAGTAAGATAAACTAAATGTGTTGCATATTTTGGAATTCCTGCATCGTTGCTTAATTCTTGAAGAACATGCATGTAATCCTTAAGTTTTACAAATTCTACATACCTGTTTTTTATTTTTCTAGATCTAAACCAAATATACATTATTGAAAAAATAATTCCACCTAGTATAACTGCCACAAAACCGCCATGTGGTAATTTTTCAATATTTGCAACTAAAAATCCAATTTCAATTATTAAATAAACAATAATAAAAAGATAAATAAAGCCCGATTTTTGTCTTCTTGTTACTAAATAATTTGCATACAGAATTGTAGTTGAAATAACTGCAATAATTATTGAAAACCCATAAGCAGCTTCCATTTTTGAAGAACTTTGAAAATATAATACAATAAAAACACAACCTACATATAATAGAAAATTTAATGCTGGTATAAATATTTGACCTTTTAATTCTGTCGGAAAATTTACTTTCATTTTTGGCCAAAGGTTTAATCTTATGGCTTCATTTATTAAAGTAAATGAACCTGAAATTAAAGCTTGACTTGCTATTATTGCGGCTAAAGTAGCGATGATAACACCTGGAAAAATAAACCAACCTGGCATTAAATCAAAAAATGAATTTATTGCATTTGCTTTTATAAATTCAGGTGTAAATGTTTTGCCATCAAAATGACTTAATAAATTAGCTCCCTGTCCAAAATAGTTTATAAGTAAACATGTTTTTACAAAAATCCATGAATATCGAATATTAGCTTTACCGCAATGCCCTAAATCAGAGTATAAGGCTTCTGCGCCTGTAGTACATAAAAAAACAGCGCCCAAAAGCCAAAGCGCTCCTGGATAATTTATTAAAAAATTTATTGCATAATAAGGATTTAAAGCATATAAAATTGTAAAATCTGAACCAATGTTTGAAAGACCTAAAATAGCAAGCATTAAAAACCAAATAATCATTATTGGTCCAAATAATTTTCCAATAGACATTGTTCCAAACTGTTGCATGAAAAATAATAGAGTTAATATAATAAGTACGATAACAATTATACTATTTTGTTGAAAATCGTGAAGAGGTTTTAATTCTCTTAAACCTTCAATTGCAGAAGTAATAGTAATTGCTGGAGTTAGAATGCCATCAGCTAATAATGCGGCACCTCCAATCATTGCAGGTATTACAAGCCACTTTTTCGACCGTCTAACTAATGCATAAAGTGCAAAAACGCCACCTTCGCCATTGTTATCTGCTTTTAAAACTAATAATACATATTTTATTGTTGTTAGCATTGTTAATGTCCAAATAATACATGATAAACTACCTAGAATTAATTCTCTACTAATTGTTTTTCCTGCAGTGATTGCATTAAATACATAAAGTGGCGATGTGCCAATATCTCCATAAATTATGCCCAATGCAACTAACAAACCTGCTGCACTTACTTTATTAATCGAATTTGAATGATTGCTCACGTTGAGGATTTTTTTTAAAAATCAAATTTACAACTGTTTTAAAAACATTAGGACTTATTTATGGTCGATTTTTATTGATATTTATTTTTTACTTTTGACAAATGCAATTTAAGGAACTAATAGGTCGAGATGAAACAAAGGAAACATTTGTTAGGTTAGAAAAAACCAAAAAATTGCCACATGCTTTTTTAATTCTTGCCAAAGAAGGAATGGGTGGATTGCCTTTTTCATTAGCCCTTGCGCAATATTTACAATGCGAAAACAAAACAAACGATGATTCTTGCGGCGTTTGTCATTCTTGTGTGGGTGCACAAAAATTGCAACACCCCGATATTCATTTTGTATTTCCAGTTTTCAATAAAGATGCAAACAAAAAATATACTTCAGCCGATTTTATAATTCCTTTTAGAAAATTTGTAGAAGAGCAACCTTATGGAAATATTAGAGATTGGCTTGATTTGGCTGGTGCTGAAAACAAAAAACCAAATATTAGTTCTCAAGAGGCACATGATTTGATAAAGAAACTTTACCTCACCTCGCTTACAAATTCTTATAAAGTTGCCATAATTTGGCTTCCAGAATATCTAGGTAAAGAAGGCAATGTACTTTTAAAATTAATTGAAGAACCTCCAAAAAATACAGTTATGATTTTTGTTGCCGAACAGCAAGATCATCTTTTAATGACTATTCAATCTCGATTGCAACTTTTTGTACTAAAACCTTTTACTAAAATTGAAATAAAAAATGGACTTGAAAAACTGAATATTGATGAAAATCAACAAATATTAATTTCAAGAATAGCAGAAGGAAATTGGCGGAAAGCATTGCAGTTTTTATCTAGTTCCAATAATAATGAGTTGGTGATTTTTAAAAATTTATTAAATGCAATTTTTACACAAAACGGCATTTTGTTGGGCAAATGGCTCAAAGAAATGAACGATTTAAACAAAGAAAGTGTAAAACAATTTTTACTATATTTTCAACAAATTATGGAATTGGCTTTAAGACGAATGAATAATTTTTCACTTGTTGATACTTTACTAAAAGATGAAATTGATATTGTAGAAAAATTAATTTCAAAAAATTTAAATGCAAAAAAAGTAGAATTAATTAATGAAAAGATAAATGATTCGCTTTATGCAATTGAACGAAATGCTAATATGAAAATATTGCTTCATTCGTTCTCATTGCACTGTCAAGATGCTTTACTTGCAAAATAACTTTTATTTTTTTCGAGAATATTTTTCTGGAATTGAAAAAGGAAAAGTAATGTCCTCATTAAAAGAAATTTTTTGAACTTCCATTTCCAAACTTCCACTACCTTTAGAATCTTCATAATAATATTTTCTATCAGAAGCTATTTTATGATTATTTTCAAGTTTGTAATTGCCAAACAAAGAATTTATTTTACTTACATAAATTCCTCTTGTGGTTTGCAATTGAATTTGGCGAAGTGTGCTATCGCTTTTATTATAGGTTAATTGATTTAAAAAATCCTCGCCTTTAAAAACAATATTTACACTGCCTCCTTTTTCTGCAAAATCAACAATAGGTACATTTTCGCCTATCGAATTTCCAATAATAATATCTTGCAAGGTGTTAAAATCTACATCGATATTAATTAATTCTTTCATTTGATTGTAACTTAATACATAGGCATTTTTGTTCATTTTTTCATAAGCCAAAATGCTGTCTGGTGTAATTAAAGCTCTTGCCACTTCAAGCGAAAATGCAGAAATAGTAACCCAGATTTTTTTATCTTTCTCAAGTCTGAAATTTGCAACAAATGATTGTTTATCACTTCCGCTTTCATATTTCATTTTTGTTTTAATGCTTGCGGTGTTATATTTTATTTTATTTTCTAAGTATGGCGAAGCATTTTTTTGTCGTTCTTCAAATAAAACTATTTCGTCTTGCTTTAATTTTTTTTCAGCTTCAATAAATTTCAAACTGTCAAGTTCTATTTCTTTAGTTGTTTTTATATTTTTCGAAAGAGTTTCAATTTTTTTCTCTTTTTTTGAAATTGCTTTATTTTTCTTTTCAATTTTCTTTTCTATCCGTTTTTCATTTTTTTTATCTTTTTTTGGATTAGGAATAAAAAAGGGTTTCAAACTGCAACTTTGAAAAATAAATGCAATTGAAAATAAAATTATCGAATGACGTAGTGAAAATAAATTATTCATTTTTTATTTTTAAAGAGATGCTATCATTAGGACCGCCAAGTTCCAAGGCTTTTTTCCAGTTTTTTATAGCATTCTCTTTGTCTTTTAATTTGATATTAATGTCGCCTAAATGTTCGTAAAGTGTTGCTCTTTCAGCTTCGCCAGTTTTAGAAATTGCTTTTTCAATATAAGTTTTTGCTTTTTCAAAATCGCCTTTTTCATATAAAATCCAACCATATGTATCTAAAAATGATCCGCTATTACTATCTAATTCTAACGATTTTTTTGACATTTTTTCGGCGTCATTTAATCGTTCTTTTCTAACAGAAAGATAATAGGCATAATTATTTAATACTGTTGCATCGTTTGGATTTATGCTCAATGCTTCTTCATAACAACTATCACTATATTTATATTTTTTTGTTTCATTATAATTATCGCCAAGTAATGAAAAAATTTGAGCATCAAACTCTGGTACATTATTAGAATTTTTCAATGCTATGTTTAAAGAATGAATCGCATTTTCATGTTGTTTTAATTGCATTTCTGCAATGCCTTTATAATAATAAGTCAATTGTTGGTCAGGATGAAAATCAATAGATTGTTTTGTTATATCAATAAGGCTATCCCATTTTAATTGTTCGCTATAAATATTCATTAAACTTGACCAAACTTGATAGCGCATTTTGTCAATTTTTAAATAGTTGAAATATTGAATTTTAGCATCTTCTTTTTTCTTGGAATAAAAATATAAATCTGCTAGCAACAGTTGCATTTCTTTGTTAGTGCTATCTTCTTTTACAATTTTTTTAATGGGTAAAATAATTTCATCTTGTTCTATCTGCGACATGTTGTCGAAATTTTGAAGAACAGGCATTAAAAACGTTATTTTTTCATGAATAGAAGGCATTTCATTGACCGAAAACCGTTCCTGTAGGCTTTTTAAAGCCACTTTTGTTTGATTTGTCATTGCTTTGTAAATTTAAAAATTATAAATATTAT
>JAGNRR010000125.1 GCA_017988595.1 Chitinophagaceae bacterium | reverse complement strand
ATAAATTTACAGTTTTAGATTAAATTTTATTACAAAAAAGCGTGAATTGCATCAATTCACGCTTTTTCAACTTTAATAAAAAAAGAAAAACAATTTTTTGAATTAATAATTGATTTTATTTTGGTAATAAAACATCATTTATTACATGAATAATCCCGTTACCAGTTTCTATTGATGTAACTATTTCTGAACCATTAACAAATGTTTTGCCATCTTTCTTAGTAATTTTTACTTTTCCTCCAAAAACCATATCGAACTCTTGTCCATCTTGCATATAATCTGTTTTTAGTGTTCCTACATAGGTATGGTAACCTAAAATATTTTCTAAATCACCTTTTTTCTCTGGTTTTAGTAAACCTTCAACTGTTCCTGCGGGCAATTTTTCAAATGCAGCATTTGTTGGAGCAAAAACCGTAAATGGTCCAGCATTGCTCAATGAAGTTACTAATCCTGCTGCTTTTACTGCTGCAACCAATGTAGTGTGATCTTTGCTAGCAATTGCTGTTTGAACAATATTTGGAACAGAAGTTTCATCCACAACGTTTTCTTGACCACCAGATTGAACTTCTGTTGTTTCTGAAGTCGATTCTGATGTTGCTTGTTCATTTTGTTTGCAACCTATGACAATAAAAAAACTTGCCAATAACAATGTTTTAATTGATTTTTTCATAATAACACATTTAATATACTTTCAATTTGTTAATACAAAGTACTTAATTATGAAATAGTTATTTTATGCGTAGAGTCATAATAAAGGATAGTTTTTAACTTTTTTTTATGGAATGAAAAGTGGTAATACCTATACCTAATACAAGTATAATTGCAGCTCCAAAAAGCATTTCGTTTGCTATTGGAATTGGTGTATAGCTAAATGATGCAATGCCTTGAATTGCTAATATTATTTCATTCAATAATACACCAATTGTGAAAATTGTTAAGCCAATTTTTATCTGTTTATTTATAAAAATAAAATGATTAGCATAAACATAAAAAAGTAAAAACAAACTAATTATTGCTAGTAAAATCAAGTGTAAATAGGCAATAACAATAGGCCTAAAACCAAAGGCAAGTTGGCTAATTGCGGGAATAGTTGATCCTAATTGAAGGAGAAATTTAACACTCAAAGCAAATCCAACAAAAAATAAAATAAATCTCAAAAAGAAAGGAATATTTTCCAAAAAATATCTTTTTGTTTTTATTATGATAATCAAAAATCTAAACCAAGTATAAACTTGAATAAAAGCTGCAATTACGGTTAAAATGTAAATCCAAAAAGGTAAGTCTAACCAAAGTGTTGATAGAAAATACGCAGGAATACATGCTAAAAAAAACAGCCAAAAAGTTCTTTTGAAAAAGGGATTTTCAGATAGTTTTAATTGTAAAAAAGAGAATAATAATCCCATACAAGCAAAGAAAAACCAACCATTATATTGAAAATGTAAATAATAATAAATGGAGGCCAAATATTCATTTTGGAGAATGTTTTTTGTTATCATCATGTAAGCCAAAGCAAATGTCCCCAACGATGAAATTACATTGAAAAAAAGTGCCACTTTGAACCAGTTTTTGGACATATCTTCATCAGAAATTAATTTCAAATCTTTTATGAAATAATAAGCAAAAACACAAGCAACCACAATCGAAGCTGTTGAAAAAATTATAGAAAACAATCCATAACCTTGAATAATAAAAAAGACCAACATTCCATAAGCACAAATCAAGTTGGCTGTTAATAGTAAATTGTATTTTTTGAAAAATCTATTTTCTATATTCTTTGCTCTTTTTTCTAAATAAACAATCATCAACACCATCAAAGTATGAGTAAGCCAACCTGAAAAGGCAAAATGCGAATGCGAATGTTGTATATGTTTTTGGTCTAAGTATGGAAATTCAAAGCCTATTTTATAACGCATTAAAAGACCAAGCAGAGCAACTATTAATAAATTTATAAGCGAAAATTTCAACCAAAATTTGCTATTAAAAAACATTAGAAATATATTTTATGGTTTATGATGTCAATTTTCTTATCTGCCTTCATTTTAGACAAAGTTCTAATTACAGTTTCTACTCTTAATCCAGTGAAATTTGCAATTTCTTGACGTGTAAAAGGAACAACTTCCTTCTTATCACTAGTATATTTTTTGTTAGCATTTAAAAAAGCTACTATTCTAAACTCAGGCTTTTGGTTAATAATGTCTTTAGATGTTTTGGTTTTGCTGTGAATTCTTTGAGCAAGTAACCTTAAAAACTGTTTTTGAATAGATGGATATTCATCAAGAATTTTTAAAAATTTATCTTTAGCTAGTTTAATTATTTTGCAATCTTGAAAGGCAACTGCAGTTGCAGGATATTTTTCGTCAATGAAAATAGGTGGTTCTCCAAAACTTTGCCCTTCACAAAAATATCCTTGTGTAAATTCCTTACCTTCATAATTAGAGTTAAACATCCTTACACAACCCTCAACCACTTGAAAATAAAAATTAGCCATATCATCTTCATAAAAAATAACATCATTTTTTTTATATTCCTTGGCTATTGCTCCATAAGAAAAAAGTAAATCTAAGTCTATTTGCATAACTATTGCGAAATATTAAACCTGAAAGTTATTAAAACCTCCAAAATTTAGGTGTAAAAATAGTTTTTGTAAAGTTATTTAAATTATGACTAAAATCATAGAGAACTTATGAATTCTTATTTTAAATTTGCTTTGTGAAAAAAATAGTAGTCATAATTGCTTTATCAATACTCCTGAAACCAATTCTTCCATTGGTTGATTATGGTGTAAATTATGATTATATTTCCAAAGTACTTTGTATAAACAAAGAAAAACCACAAATGCATTGTAATGGTAAATGTCACTTGATGAAAGAACTTGCCAAAGCTTCTGAAAGTGAAAAACCAATTAATTCTGATAAAAAAGACAATTCTAAACAAGAAATAGAATTATTGTTTTACAAGGAATTAAACGAGATTATTTTTAGACAAATTTATTTTCATAATAAAACTTCTGTTGGAGACAACTATACCAATTTATACTTTCACACGGTAAGTTGCTCTGTTTTTCATCCGCCTACTTTTTCTTAAACTCAAAACTACTTTAATCATCATTAAATAATTCTTTGATGATTGTAATTTCTTTTTCCAAAAACATGGAAAAAGCAGGAATTCTTATAACAAAATTTAAAAAAATGAAAAGATTTATAAAATATAGCGCAGTTTGCGTATCAGGATTATTATTGCTTTTGTTTTCGGCATGTTCAAATGATGAAGAAACAACTGTAAACGAATTAGAAGGATTGTCTAAATTCAAGGAAATTGAAAATGAAACACATATTGTTGAATTATACTCGCACATGAGTGTAGAACAAGGTTTCAACGAAATTTCAATACAAATAAAGGATAAGCAAACCAATAAGTATGTAAAAAATGCTGAGGTTTCATGGACACCATTGATGCACATGATGTCAATGACACATTCTTGTCCAAAATCTTCAATTGAAAAAGTATCAGAAAATGGAAATGTATATGAAGGGTATATCGTTTTTCAAATGCCTCAAAATGAAACTGAATATTGGGAACTACAAGTAAATTATACTATTGATGGTCAAGAATATTCAGTTTCATCAAATATTGACGTTCCTGCTTCTATCAAAAGAAGAATCAACACATTTACTGGCAACGATGGTGTAAAATATATTGTTGCCTATGCTGAACCACATCATCCTAAAGTTGCAGTTAATGATATGATAGTTGGTGTTTGGAAAATGCAAGACATGATGAACTTTCCCGTTGTTGATGGATACACAGTAAAAATTGACCCAAGAATGCCAAGCATGGGAAACCATTCTTCACCAAATAATGTAAATCCTTCACAAACAAATGCTGGAGATTTATATAATGGAAAATTATCACTAACAATGACAGGTTATTGGAAAATTAACTTACAATTAGCAAAACCAGATGGAACAATTGTGAAAGGAGAGGAAATCACAGATGCTGTTCCCGAAAGTAGCATCTTTTTCGAAATAGAGTTTTAATTCAATCTATTAAAAAGGTCAAGAAACAATCTTTTTTTGACCTTTTTTAAAATTTATTTGTGATGAAAAAAACATTTTTCATAGCTTTTTTATTAATTTTTTTTGTAGTTAGTTATTCTCAAAATTCTGGTAACGATAAGCAAGTTTTGGAATCAAAAAACGACTCATTAAAAGTTTATCAAATGCAAGAAGTAATTGTGATAAAAAAGAAAGCAACTATATCCGAACAACAATCAAAACCATTAACATCGATAGATGATTATTTACAAAAATCGGTCAAAGTTGATATGATAAAACGAGGTGCTTATGCTTGGGAACCAATAATCAATTCTATGTCAACAGAGCGAACATTAGTAACTATTGATGGTATGCGAATTTTTGGAGCTTGTACTGATAAAATGGATCCTATAACATCATATGTTGAAGTTTCTAATTTGTCTGAAGTTTCTATTTGTTCAGGTCAAGAAGGTTCTTGTTTTGGTAGCACAATAGGCGGTTCTATTGATTTAAAAAGAAGTAAAAATGCTTTTTCAAATCAAAAATGGAATTTCAATCTGAATTCAGGTTTTGAAACCAACAACCAGCAAAAAATCATTGGAGCAGCCATAAATTATGCAGACAGTTTATTGTATGTAGATGCTGATTTTATGCACAGAAATGCTGAAAATTATAATGCAGGAAATGATAAGGAGGTATTGTTTTCTCAATTTAAAAAAATAAATTTCTCTACAACATCTGGTTTTAAATTAGGTAAAAATAAACTTATTGAAGGCTCAATAATTTATGACAAAGCAACAGATGTTGGTTATCCTGCTTTGCCCATGGATGTTTCTATTGCAGAAGCAATTATCGCGTCAATAAAATTTGAGTATTTGCCACTGAATAAAAAGGTATATGATTGGGAAGCAAAAGTTTATTTTAACACCATAACCCACAAAATGGATGACACCAAACGTCCTTTTGTACCCATACACATGGATATGCCAGGCTGGAGCAACACTTTTGGATATTATTCAAAAATTAAAGCCAATTATGAAAAGCATCATTTATTATTTAACCTTAATTCGTTCTATAATAAATCCAAGGCCGAAATGACAATGTATCCCGAAAATCCTAATGAAAACCCAATGTACATGCTTACTTGGCCCGATGTTAGAACACTTTATAATGGATTGTTTTTAGAAGATAATTTTATATTAAATTGTCATTCAAGTTTGAAATTTTCTGCTTCAATAGGACTTCATTCCAATATGGTCGAGAGTGAATTTGGGTTAAATAGTTTACAAATTTTTTATCCAGAAATGAAGCCACAGAGAAATAGATTTTTAAAAAGTATCTCTTTAAACTTCAATCAAAATCACAATGGTCTTGAATTTGGCATTGGAACAGCCTATGGAGAAAGAGCACCATCTGTTACGGAAGGATATGGATTTTACTTATTCAACAGTTTTGAAAATTATGACAACATTGGAAATCCAAATTTGAGAAATGAAAAATCTTTGGAGGTAAATGCCTACATCGGGTTGCAAAAAGAAAAATATTACATAAAATTATCTTCATCATATTTTCATATAAGTGATTATATAGTTGCAAAGCCTGATATGAGTTTGGTTCCAATGACCATAGGTGCTAATGGTGTAAAAATTTATACAGCAATCAATTATGCTACAATTTTCAACATCAACTTGACATCAGAATTTAAACTTTCAAAGGTAATTAAATGGAATTCTCAACTTGTTTATAGTCGCGGAAAGGACTTTGAAAATAACAATTTACCTTTTATAAGCCCGTTTAGTTATTACAC
>JAGNRR010000124.1 GCA_017988595.1 Chitinophagaceae bacterium | reverse complement strand
AGAAATAAAATTCCAAAGTGTAGCTAAATCTGTTTTAATTAATTGCTGATATTGAACTTGATGTATAGGCATTGCTTATTTATTTTTATTTCGTTTACATTTTTCACTACAATATTTTACTTCATTTCAGTTTTTTTTCTATTTTTTACTCCAATTATATTGTTTATGACAAACTTCACAAACTTTAAATGGCAAATCCGACTTTTTTTATTTTTCAATTTTTATTTAAATTTTTAGTGTACTAAGTCCTCCATCAATTTTGATAATTTGACCTGTAATCCATTGACTATTTTCTTGTAACAAAAAAACAGCCATTGAGGCAATATCTTTAACTTGTCCAATTTTTTTTAGTGGGTGTCTTAACGCAGCATTAGTTTTTTTAACTTCTGAGTTTATTAAAAAGTTGGCCAAGCAAGTTTCTGTTAGCGATGGTGCAATACAATTTACACGAATTGAAGGAGCAAATTCCGCAGCCAATGATTTTGTCAATCCTTCTATAGCTCCTTTGCTTGAGGCAACTAAGCTATGAAATGGCATTCCTGTTTGAACTGCAACAGACGAAAATAAAACAATTGAAGGCGATGCAGATTTTTTCAAATTTGGAAATAGGTGTTGAATAATTTTGGCTGCTCCAATTACATTAAGTTTATAATCGTTTATAAAATCATCTTCGTTAAATCTATTGAATGGTTTTAATGAAATAGAGCCGGGGCAATAAACTAATCCATCTATTATTTCTGGAAACAGAATACTGTCTAATTTGTTTTCTAATACATTGTAATGTTGAAAAGAAATGTTTTCTACATTTTCTTTTTGATAAGTGTTATATGTTCCAAAAACTTGATTAGAGGAAGATAGTTGCAATGCAATTTCATTTCCAATACCTTGCGAAGCACCTATAACAACATAGTTTTTCATTGTTCAAAAGTAGAACAACAAGTAGATGATAGTTTATTGAATATATTGATAGTAAATAGAAAAACTAGGCAATACTATTGATTTGTTTTTTTGCGAAGCTGAAATAATAAGCTCCAAAAGCTAATGCTGAAAAAACAAAATCGCCAGCTAAAGAATTTACAAAAAACGATGTTGCATTTTCGTATTTATAAAATGGAATTGCCATAATATAGCAATCTAAAAAGCCTTGAAATGTGTATCCATAAAAACCTGAAAGAAAAGTACCAAAATTTGATACCAAAAAGAAAAACAAAGAAGAACCTAAGGTAAACCCAGCAATTTTCATACTATTTTGATTGTTCAATTTAGTTCCCAAAAAAGTTATAGTAAATAATGCTGCATAATTTACAAGTTGAGAAATGCCATAAAAACCAGGTGTTGATGTAAATAATTCAAAAGCTAAATCTGAAATAAATAATGTAGCAAGAGGCATTAAATATGCACTAAATTGGTTTTTTAATATAGATCCAGAAAATAAACTAATTGCTGCTATTGGAAAAAAATTAAACCAAGATCCATTGTTTAAAAACAAACGAAAGCAAACTGTGATAATTAAGGAGAAAGCAACAAATAATATTTTTTTCTGATTCATGTTTTAATAATTTTATTGAAAGGACAAATATAAATCAATTATCCTTTTTTTTCATTCATTGTTTTTTTTAGGTTGTTAATAACGTCAATATTTATAGCATCAATTTTTCGAAGATTAGCCAAATTCAATGATATCCAATCTCCAAAATGGATAAAATAAAATGCTTTTTCAAAATACGTTTTGCCTTTACTTTCAATAATTTGAATATTACTAGTATATTTTTTTATTTCATTTAATAAAAATTGTAACCGTTTTTCTGTTTTAGGAAAACCTTTTTGATCTTTAAAAATAATTACTGCAATGTCTTTTTCGATTTTATTCCAACCTAAAATTTCATTATGTGTCATTTCGGGCAAAATATTGTGCCAGCAAAGCATTTTGCTATTTTCATTTATTTGTTGACGAAAACGAATGGTTATGCCCTCCATTCCTGCAAAACTATAAGCGACTATTTTTTTGCCGATACATTTTTTGGCAATTAATTTAGCGATTTTTTCAATTTCTTTTTGCTCTTTTAAAAGTAATTTTATTGCAGGCTCAATTAATTTTCGAGGAGATTCTTCAACAAGGTTTGCTGCAAACAATATTTGCAAAAGTTGTGCTATAGAATAACCTAAACAAGTTCGAGGGGGCATGCCACTGGGTGTTAAAATATGAGGCAGGTTTTCTTTTGTTGCTTTATTTTTCAACACACCTCCAGAAGTAATTATTGCTATTGTTGCATTTCTTTTTTGTGCTTCATCTAAGCATGCAACTGTTTCTTCGGTATTTCCAGAATAAGAGCAAGCTACAAAAAGGGTTTTGGAGTTTACACTTGCGCCAATTTTATAATCTTTACTAACAATAAATGGTATTGTCAATTTATTAAATAAATAATCTTGAATAATGGTTGCGCCAATGCCACTACCGCCTAAACCTGCAACATAAACTTTATCAAACTTTTTATTTTTAAAATTTAATTTAACAGCTTCTGCTATTTCAATAGCATGTTGAAGTTGAGAAATAAATTTTTTTATTAATTCTTCCATAATTAAATTAGTGTACAAATTTACATCAATGAAAGGAAATAACCTCGAAAAAGGGAAAAAGGGCGAATCGATTGCGGAAAAATTTTTAATCGAAAAAGGCTTTATAATTTTAGAAAAAAATTGGCGTTTTAAACATTATGAAATTGATTTGATAGCCAAAGAGGGAAACACCACAGTGTTTATAGAAGTAAAAACAAGAAATGACACCTCATTGGGCTTTCCAGAAGAAGCAATTAGTAGAGGTAAAATAAAAAGTGTGTTGGCTGGCGCTGAAGAATATTTATATAAACATCCTAATTTAGATATTCGATTTGATGTAATTTCAATTTTATTAAACTCCACACCTCCCGATATTTTCCATATAAGAGATGCGTTTTATTAAAACTCCAAATTCTTACCTACATAATTTTGTGGAGTAATTTTTTTCAATTCTTTTTTAATAGCATCTTTTATTTCTAAACTATCAATGAATTGATGTATTGCATTTTTATCAATTTTCGAATTTCCTCTAGTTAAGTTTTTTAAGGCTTCGTAAGGTTTTGGAAATTGTTCTCTTCTCAAAATGGTTTGTATTGCTTCTGCAACGACAGCCCAATTGTTTTCTAAATCATCTTCGAGTTTTTCTACATTTAAGATTAATTTATCTAAGCCTTTTTTCATGCTCGAAATGGCTAAATAACTATGTGCAACAGGCACACCAATATTTCGCATCACTGTACTGTCTGTTAGGTCTCGTTGAAGGCGAGATATTGGAAGCTTGGTAGAAAAATGTTCAAATAAGGCATTGGCTATGCCAAAATTTCCTTCGGCATTTTCAAAGTCTATTGGATTTACTTTATGTGGCATGGCGGATGAACCAACTTCATTTTTTTTCAGTTTTTGTTTGAAATATTCCATCGAAATGTAAGTCCAAATATCTCGGCAAGCATCTATTAAAATTGTATTTATTCTTTTCAATGCATCGCATTGAGCTGCAAACATATCATAATGTTCTATTTGTGTGGTAAAAGAACTTCGGTCTAAGCCCAACGTGTTATCTACAAAATTTTGTGCAAATTTGTTCCAGTTTATTTTTGGAAAAGCTACATAATGAGCATTAAAATTTCCGGTTGCACCACCAAATTTTGCAGCAAATGGAATATTCATTAATAGGATTAATTGTTTTTCTAATCGCTCAACAAAAACAAAAAGTTCTTTTCCTAAAAGAGTAGGACTTGCAGGCTGTCCATGAGTTTTTGCAAGCATTGGAATGTTTTTCCAAGCTATCGATTTTTCTCTTAATTCTTCAATTAGTTCAATTAAGAAAGGAATATATTGTTGGTGCATTGCATCTTTCCAAAGCATTGGAGTGGCTGTGTTATTTATATCTTGTGACGTAAGCCCAAAATGTATCCATTCGCTTTGTTTTGTCAAACCAATTTTTGCTAATTTATTTTTTATAAAATATTCTACAGCTTTGACATCGTGGTTGGTTTCTTTTTCTATATTTTTTATTTCAGTTGCATTTGCTTCATTAAACTTGATGTAAATATTTCTTAATTGCGAAATTTGTTTTGCATTTAATGACACAATTTTTACTTCTTGTAAAGCAATAAAATATTCAATTTCAATTTTCACACGATATTTTATCAGCGCAAATTCGGAGAAATAGTTTTGTAGATGTTCTGTAGTGTTTTTGTATCTACCATCAATTGGTGAAATAGCAAAGAGCGCCGAATTTTGTTGCATAATATTTTTATATTTATTGTAGAGTTAACTTTTGAAATGTTTTGTGACAATGACAAAAAAATTAGTCCATTTCATCTAGTACTTCTTTTTTTATTTCATCCAAATGAGGTTCGTTTAATCGAACAGGTTTTGTTGATTTTTTTCTCATGTATAAATTCAACATTTCTACACCAAATGAAAATGCCATTGCAAAATAAACGTAATTTTTAAGATGAATTTCATGTGCTTTTTCTGCATCCCAACCTTCTATTAACAACACTACTGAAACCATAACTAAAAATGAAAGTGCCAGCATTTTTATAGTAGGATGTTGTTCAATAAAAGATGCAATTTTTGCAGAAAAAGTGAACATTACGATCATTGCTATAACTACAGCAATTATCATTATTTCTACGTGTTTTGCTATTCCTACAGCGGTTATTATACTATCAAAAGAAAATACCATATCTACCAAAATTATTTGAGTCATAACGGTTCCAAATTTTGCCACATTTGACGATGAAGTATTTTTTATTTCGTGTTCTTCACCTTCAAGTTTTTTGTGAATTTCACCCACTGTTTTAAACATTAAAAACAATCCACCGCCAAGCATTATGAGGCTTCTTAAATTAAAAGAATGCCCTAAAATATTGAATAATTCTTTATTGCCATTTGCTACTAACCATGTTAAGCTCATTAATAAAAGTACTCTTGCAAAAATGCCAAAAATCATCCAATAAAAACGTGCTTTTTTTTGTTGTTCTTTTTTTAATCTTCCCATAATGATGGAAACAAAAATGACATTGTCTACGCCCAAAACAATCTCAAGAATTGTAAGTGTTAGTAAGCTAATTAATCCCTCTGTTGAAAATAATGTGGTCATGTTTTTTAATTTTTATTTGCTAATGATTTGCATATTTTTTTTGTTATTGTAGGTCCTTCATAAATAAATCCAGTATAAACTTGAATTAATGAAGCTCCTGCATCTAATTTTTCTTTGGCATCTTCTGCATTGAAAATACCACCAACGGCAATAATCGGCAATTTGCCTTGTGTTTTTTTGCTAATATATTTAATGATTTCTGTACTTCGTTGTTTCAATGGGCTGCCACTTAATCCACCTATGCCAATATTTTCTACCAATTCTTTTTTTGTGTTCAATACACTTCTATCTATAGTCGTATTTGTAGCTACAATTCCAGCCAATTTTGTTTTTTCAATAATTTCCAATACATCATCAAGTTGATGTTCATTTAAATCTGGAGCTATTTTTAATAATACGGGCTTTGGTTTTGGATATGATAAGTTTGTATTTTGAATATTTAAAAGTAAATAATATAAAGGTTCTTTTTCTTGAAGTTCTCGCAAATTTGGCGTGTTTGGGCTGCTAACATTTACTACAAAATAATCTACCACATCGTGTAATTCATTCATGCATAATAAATAATCATCTAATGCTTTTTCGTTTGGGGTATCTTTATTTTTTCCAATATTTCCTCCTATGATAATGTTTGTTTTTCGTTCTTTTAATTTTAAAGCTACAGCTTTTGCGATTTTATTATTAAATCCCATTCTGT
>JAGNRR010000011.1 GCA_017988595.1 Chitinophagaceae bacterium | reverse complement strand
AAAAAGTACAATTAAAAAAGTTTAAATTTTTTTTACATTTTTTTTTGTCAAGTCAAAAAACTTCGTAAAATTTACACTAAGAAATAAAATCAAAAAAAATATTTTAAAATGACAACAAAAAAATCAACTCCCAAAAAAGCAAGTAATCCAATACCAAAAAATAGTGCACCAAAAAAAGGTGCTGCTAAGAAAAAAGATATTGATGAAGATGACGACGACGATGATGACTTAGAAGATGATTTAGATGATGATATCGATGACATTGAAATCGATGAAGAATTTCAAGATTTTGATATGGAACCTCCAAAACCTAAAAAAGGGAAAAAAGGTGGCGATGATGATGATTTTGATTTCGATGATGATTTAGGCTTAGGTTTTGCCGACGATTTTATTGATGATGATGATGATGATTTTTAAATAAACAAAAATTAAATAAATTGTAAAGTCCGCTTTTGCGGACTTTTTCTATCTTTATAAAAAAAGTAATTAAATAGATTTACCAATGTTTCAACTTCAAGCTCCTTTTAAACCCGCTGGCGATCAAATAAACGCCATTAAAGAATTAAGCACAGGAGTAATGAATGGCGAACAAAATCAAATTTTACTTGGTGTTACAGGAAGTGGAAAAACGTTTACAGTTGCCAATGTAATTCAAGAAACACAAAAGCCAACTTTAATTCTTACACACAATAAAACTTTGGTAGCGCAATTATATGGCGAGTTCAAACAATTTTTTCCCAACAATTCTGTTGAATATTTTGTGTCTTATTATGATTATTATCAGCCAGAGGCTTACATGCCCACAAGTGATGTATATATCGAAAAAGATTTGAGCATAAATCCTGAATTAGAAAAACTGCGATTAAGAGCTACAGCAAGTTTGCTTAGTGGGCGACGAGATATAATTGTGGTGGCTTCGGTTTCCTGCATTTATGGTATGGGAAATCCTACGGATTATGCAAATGGAATTATACGAATTGAAAAAGGGATGACATTGAGCAGAAATCTGTTTTTGCATCAATTAGTAGATTCGCTTTATTCTCGAAATCAACTTGAGTTTACAAAAGCACAATTTAGAGTTACGGGCGATACGGTAGATATTAATTTACCTTATGCCGATTATGGCTATCGAATAATATTTTTTGGAGATGAAATTGAAGACATTCAATCTTTTGAGTTAGAAACGGGAAAAAAAATTTCTTCGATGGAACATGCTGCAATATTTCCAGCTAATCTTTATGTAGCGCCAAAAGATAAAATGGGAGAAATTATTCATCATATTCAAGATGAATTGTTTGCTCAAGTGTCTTATTTTAAATCCGAAGGAAGAGAAATTGAGGCGCAGCGTATTAAAGAAAGAGTAAATTATGATTTGGAAATGATTCAAGAATTGGGTTATTGCAAAGGCATTGAAAACTATTCTCGGTTTTTGGATATGCGAGAACCAGGTACTCGACCGTTTTGTTTGCTCGATTATTTTCCAAAAGATTTTTTATTAGTAATCGATGAAAGTCATGCAACGATTCCTCAAATTAGTGGTATGTATGGAGGCGATAGAGCCAGGAAAATGAATTTGGTGAGTTTTGGGTTTCGATTGCCTTCAGCATTGGACAATAGGCCTTTAAATTTTCATGAGTTTCAAACGATGATGAATCAAGTGATATTTATGAGTGCTACGCCAGGAAAATATGAATTGGAATTGTGCGAAGGCGAATATGTAGATCAAGTTGTTCGTCCTACAGGACTTTTGGATCCGCCAATTGAAGTAAGACCAAGTATAAATCAAGTAGATGATTTGTTGGACGAAATTGACGAACGAGTAAAAGAAGGCGCAAAAGTTTTGGTAACGACATTGACAAAAAGATTGAGTGAAGAGCTGGCAAAGTATTTACAAAGAATAAATATTAAATGTAAATATTTGCACAGCGAAATAGATGCTTTGGAGCGAGTAGAAATTTTAAGAGAATTGCGTTTGGGAAAAATTGATGTGTTGATAGGTGTAAATCTTTTGCGAGAAGGATTGGATTTGCCAGAAGTTTCTTTAGTGGCAATATTGGATGCCGACAAAGAAGGTTTTTTGCGTGATGAACGTTCACTAACACAAACTGCAGGGCGAGCTGCCAGAAATGTAAAAGGAAAAGTAATTTTTTATGCAGATAAAATTACGAATAGCATGCGACGAACTATGGATGAAACAAATCGTAGAAGAGAAAAACAACTTGCACACAACACCAAAAATAATATTACGCCTTTGACGATTATAAAAACGATAGAAAATATTATGGAGCAAACATCAGTGTTGGATATTAAAAATTATGATAATATTGATGCTGAAATGGAAGCGTTGAATAACGAAGCCATGATGGCTGCCGAAGAAGAAATGGAAATTTATTTAAGTCCAAAACAATTAGATAAAAAAATAGCATCTGTAAAAAAACAGATGGAAAAAGCCGCTAAAGATTTAGATTTTATAGAAGCAGCAAGATTAAGAGATGTAATGTTGGCGTTGAAGAAAAAAGTGGAATAAAAAACTTCCTAATAATTATACTTTCGTCGATTAGCATTTAAACGCAAACCTGTATAAACATAAATTGAATTATCAGATGGATTATTAGCAATACTTGCGTTTTCGCTTCGAGCCAATAAGCCCAAATCAAAAAAGATATTTGGTTTAATTTCATAAGCTAAATTAGCATTGGCATAAAAAATACCACTTTTAAAACCATTAAACAATTTGATGTTATTGCTTGAATTTCTTAAACTAGAACTTTTCAAAATATTTCCACCAAAAGATTTACCTGTAGTTGAGCTATCTCTTCCTTGAAGATTATAAAAACTTTCCAAACTCAAATAGGTTTTGGTATTGGGTTTGTATTGAACAATAAAAATAGCCTCTGCAAGATTTGCACCCAGAGGATGCGCCAAACTTTGATTGTAATGCGAATATTCAGCTAATGAATCATCGTAAGAATAAGTAAATGGACGGATAATATTTCCTTCGAATTGTACCAGCATATTTTCAATTCCAAGGGGATCTGCTATTTTTATTCCACCTTGTAAGGCAAATTTATTAGCCCACCAGCCACCTTTTTTTAGTTCACTAAATTTAAATTCATCAAGCATCACTTGTCCATAAAGTTGCACTTTTCTAGTTGTATTTATTTTAAAATCCATTCCCAATAAAGCATTGTCTGGACTGCCCAAACTTTGTTCTATGGCTCGATAAAAAATTATGGGGTTCATGTATTGAAACTCAAAATGGTCTTTGCGATGAAAAACAACAGTTTCAAAAAATCCAATATTGAGCCATTTGGCAGCATTAAAACTTAAATGATGTTGAGCCATATATTTTTTTGGCAACAATGCATCAGCTCCTTTTTTAAACTGAGGTGTAAGCTCCATAAAAAGATTTTGATAATTTAATTTCCACACTCTAGTATTAATTTTTGCAAATAAATAATTGCTGCCAAAATCCGAAAGTAATAAAGAGCGATAGCCATTTCCATTTTGAAAACGATCATATCCAAAACTAATGTTCATCATATTTTTCACTGCTTCAACATCTACATAACCATTTGCCAAAATATAATCTTGTGCTAAACCCGGTTTGTCTTTTTTAAAAGGTTTAAGATATGTAACTCCGCCAGGAACAGCACCTCGAGAAGTTATATAACGCTGAAATTGCGAAGGACCTCGTTCTTGATTATCGGTCATTCTGGAATAAAAACTAACTTTTTTTCCTATACTAGCTCTCACTTCTGCACCTTTTGTATTCACAAATAAGTTTTGTTTTAAATTGCCAAACTCAGCAGTTTGTTGATAATAAATGATAGGATTTATACCAATAAAATAATTTTCGCCTTGATGAGAAATTAAATAATTGGGACGGGAATAAAGAAAATTTCCTAAGCTATATTCCGATTTTACCTCTTCTTCGTCGTTAGCAATAGTAGTGTTATTCTTTTTTAATTTATCTAGTTCTTGTTTTTCTTTAATACTTAGTTCAATTTCATTATCATTTTGTTCTTCTTCATAAGCATTTAAAAAATTTAAGACATTTTTTTCGGTCAAAGGCGTTGCTGTAAATAAAGAATCAGAAACATGACCTTGTAAAATGTCAAAACGTTGAAGCATGAAATAATTATCATGATTTTTATCTAACCAAGTATGCTGGCAAAAACTAAATAAAGGCAAAAAAAGCGAGACAATAAAAAAGAGAAAAATTCTCATAACAATTTCAGGATTTTAAAAAAATAAAGGTAAAACAAATTAGTTTTGTAATAATAGTAAATTATGAAAAAACTTATAATTAAAAACGCCACACTTGTAAATGAAGGAAAATCATTTTCTTCAGATATTTTAATTGAAAATGAACGGATAGAAAAAATTGCACCTTCAATTTCTGTAAAAGGATATGCGGATGAAATAGATGCTACAAATTTACATTTATTGCCTGGTGTAATTGACGATCAAGTACATTTCCGAGAACCAGGATTAACCCACAAAGCCAATATTGCAAGCGAATCAAAAGCGGCAATTGCAGGTGGCACTACAACATTTATGGAAATGCCCAACGTAAATCCACCGACGTTAAATTTAGAATTATTGGAAGAAAAATATGCTATTGCAAAAAATAGCAGCTATGCCAATTATTCTTTTTTTATGGGCGTATCCAACGATAATTATGAAGATGCTATAAAAGCCAACAAGTTCAAAAACGATATTTGTGGCTTCAAAATTTTTATGGGTTCAAGTACCGGAAATATGTTGGTGGATAATATAGTAACACTTGAAAATATATTTAGTAATGCCGAAATGCTTATTGCCACGCATTGTGAAAGAGAACAAACCATAGCTGACAATAAATTAAAAATAGAAAATGAATTTCCTAATTATGATGTTTCCTTTCATCCAATTATAAGAAATGAAGAAGCTTGTTATGAATCTTCATTGGCTGCCATTCAATTAGCCAAAAAAAACGACACACGATTGCACATTTTACACATCAGTACCGAAGAAGAAATACAACTTTTCACCAATCTTTTTCCGTTGGAGCAAAAACGAATTACTGCCGAAGTGTGTGTGCATCACCTTACATTTACTGCCGATGATTATAAAAAGTTGGGAACACAAATTCAATGTAATCCAGCAATTAAAAATGCACGACATCAGCCTGCTCTTTGGCAAGCGTTGTTAGATAATAAATTTGATATCGTTGCCACAGATCATGCACCGCACTCTTGGGACGAAAAACAACAGCCTTATCCAAAATCTCCAAGTGGCTTGCCGTTGGTACAACACAGCCTTTTGCAAATGCTGGAACATAGCAAAAATGGAAAAATAAGTTTGGAGCGAATGGTAGAAAAAATGTGTCATGCGCCAGCGCAATGTTTTCAAATTTCCGAAAGAGGATTTCTTCGTGAAGGCTATTTTGCAGATATGGTTTTAGTAGATTTGAAAAAAAATTATACTGTTACCAAAGAAAATATTTTATATAAATGCGGTTGGAGTCCATTTGAAAACACTACATTTTCCAGCTCCATTAAAAAAACAATCGTAAACGGAAATATTGCTTTTGAAAATGGAACTGTAAACGAAAACAGAAATGTGCAACGAGTGAAATTTGTGAGAGGGTAAAATAAAAAAGTTTAAAACAGAATTTCATTTCCAAAAAACTAAAAAAAAAGTTTATTTTTAAAACTTATTAATTGAAAAAATAAATGCTCGTAAAATTATTTGCTAGTGCGGTCTATGGTGTCGAAGCGGTGAGCATTACCGCCGAAGTGGATGTGCTTGAAGGAACTAAATTTTTTATAGTTGGCTTGCCCGATAGTGCGGTAAAAGAAAGTGAACAACGAGTAAATAGCGCCATAAAAAATAATGGCTACCGAATGCCAAGAACAAAAGTGGTGATAAATCTTTCGCCTGCTGATATCAAAAAAAGTGGAACGGCTTTTGATTTGCCTATTACCATCGGTATTTTAGGCGCAACTGATCAAGTTAAAATTGATAAATTTGAATCGAGTGTTTTTATGGGTGAGGTGGCTTTGGATGGAAAAATTTTGCCCATAAAAGGGGCTTTGCCTATTGCAATTCAAGCAAGAAAAGATGGTATGGAATTTTTATTTTTACCAAAAGAAAATGCTCGTGAAGCGGCATTGGTAAATAATTTAAAAGTAATTGGTGTTGGTCATATCAAAGAAGTGATTGATTTTTTGAATGGTGATTTGGAAATAAAACCTACAGAGGTTGACACCAGAGCCGAATTTTTTGATGGACAATATGAATTTGAATTTGATTTTTCGGATGTAAAAGGACAAGAAAATATAAAACGAGCTTTGGAAATAGCTGCTGCTGGCGGACACAATGTAATTTTAATTGGACCTCCTGGCGCAGGCAAAACCATGTTGGCTAAACGGTTGCCAACAATTTTACCGCCTATAAGTTTACAAGAAGCCTTGGAAACAACAAAAATTCATTCGGTTGCCGGTAAACTTTCAGAAAATGCAACGCTTATTTCTAAACGTCCATTTCGATCGCCTCATCATACAATTAGTGACGTAGCATTAGTTGGAGGGGGCGGAAATCCTCAGCCTGGCGAAATTTCGTTGGCACACAATGGCGTGTTGTTTTTGGATGAATTGCCCGAGTTTAAACGAACTGTTCTTGAAGTGATGAGGCAGCCAATGGAAGAAAGACGTGTTACTATTTCAAGAGCAAAAGTGTCTTTGGATTTTCCAGCAAGTTTTATGTTGGTAGCAAGCATGAATCCTTGCCCGTGCGGTTATTTTAATCATCCCGAAAAAGAATGCAGTTGTGGTCCAGGTATTGTACAGCGTTATTTAAATAAAATTTCTGGTCCGCTTTTAGACCGAATAGATTTACATGTGGAAGTTACGCCAGTGGCATTTTCGGAATTATCAAGTGGTGTGGCTTCGCAAATAAAAAGTAGTGATATCCGAGAACGAGTAATTGCTGCAAGACAAATACAAACAGAGCGATACAAAGAAAATGATGGCATGTATTGCAATGCACAAATGAATAGCAAACAACTTCGTGAAATATGTAGAATAGATACTGCAGGACAAAATTTATTAAAAATTGCGATGGAAAGATTAAATCTTTCGGCACGTGCTTATGATCGGATTTTGAAAGTGGCTCGCACCATTGCCGATTTAGAAAAAAGTGAAACCATCTTAAATGTGCATCTTGCAGAAGCTATTCAATATCGTAGTTTGGATAGAGAGAGTTGGGGAGGATAAAAAATAAAATTATAAAATCAATTCCTCTTCAATCAACGAAAACAACACCGAATCTTCATTAACGCCATCAACATGATAATGTTTTCGCAAAACACCTTCTTTCGCAAAACCAAATTTTTTTAAAAGCCCTATTGAAGCTTCATTATCATAAGCCGTGCAAGCTTCTATGCGTTTCAAATGCAACTCCTTAAAACCGTATAGCAAAATTTTTTCGAGTGCTTCTTTGGTATAGCCTTGTCTTCTGTTTTGTTCATCCCATATCCACAAACCCAATTCTGCTCTACGATGATCGGGTCGCCAGCTGTGAAAACCCATATTGCCAATTACCGTTTTTGTTTCTTTTAAAATGATATCCCAATAATGTACTGCCCAAATTTTACATTCATAGTTTCCGTTTTCTACATGTTCTATTTCTTTTTTTATAATGTCATTATCATGGTTTCCAATAAAAATACCTTGTGCATTTTTATCAAGAAATAAAAAATTTTTCATTGTTTCGGCAGTTCGCAATCGAAGTTGTATTCGGTTTGTTTTCATAAATAAAAAAAGGAAAACAAATATAGTTTTCCTTTTAAATAAAATCTTTATTTTTTATTGTTTTATAAATGAAGCAACAACCATTTTATTGTTTACTTCTGCATGAATCATGTAAACACCATTGTTTAAATGTTGTACATTAAAAATACAATTCTTGTCCACAAAAATATAAGGTGCAGAAATTTTTTGTCCATTCAAATTGTATAGGTGTAAATTTTTTGCTTCGAAACTTAAATTTTCAAACGTAATAAAATTTGTGGTTGGATTTGGAAAACAATTTAATCGAATGTTTTTTTCAATTGTAATTAGTTCACTAGGATTAGCTCCAGAAATAGTATTTGTGGTCGTATTCCATTGGTCTACATTTGAGTCGTTATTGTCATCATTTACTGCATTGCCCACACCATTAAATGTTACACTTGCAGTAGTAGATGGAGCTGTCCAATTAAATGAAAATGTAGATATTCCGCTTGTGGCAGTTGCTGGGGCGGTGTGTGTTATTTGATTTGCAGCACCATTTGTTTTTGATCCAGACCCTGCGGTAAATGTTCCTCCAGAAACAGCAATGTTAAAACCAGCTTTAGGTAATGAAGAGTTTGACACAACAAAGGTTAAAGGATAACTTTGGTTGGTGATAAAAGTTGATGGCAACCCAACAATAGAAACTGTAGTAGCATTGTTTGTACTTCCGTGGCAAGATCCACATGTTGTTCCGTTATTGTATTTTCCATTGACATCAGATTTCATTGTAATGAAAATTACAGACAAGCCAATAAATAAAATAGAAGAATGAATAAATTTTGATTTCATATTGGTATATTTTTTTTCAAAAGTAATACTTTTTACAAATATAACATTGCCAATCGAAGTTCATCGTAAGTAAATTTATTTTTAAAATGCTTGTGCAAAACGGTCAATTTTAATCTGCCATCGCCGTGCACATTATCCAGTTTTGTTCTCAAACTATCGTGCGCTTTTTTGATAACTTTAAAAGTGCTTTCTTGAGGTTTATAATTTTCTATATCAATACTTGCATCTTCTTCTTTTATTTTTTCAATATGTCCTATAATTGTGCCAAGTGTTAAGCCTCGTTGTTTGGTGATTTCACTAAGTGGCAAACTAATTTCCAGCATGGCTTTGGTTTGTTGAAATGTAGAAATATTATTTTTCTTAGCGTGAGTTTTCTTTTTATTTTTTTCAATTTCATCATCGGTGGTTAGCCCACCACATTTTTTTAGAAAAGGAATAAAATCTTTTATTAATTCAGTAAAAGGCAATTGATCTTCGGCAGCTTGGCTCAATGCTTGAAAACGTAAATCGGCTTTAAACGCTAAATCATCAACTGCAAAAGCCATATCATTTGCACCCAAAAGTTGTAAGCCTTGCAAGGATTTTAATCGAGAAAGTGCCACATAACCTTGACCCGTTTCAAAGGTTTTACTTAAATCTATTTCGGCAGCGTCAAGTGTCATACCTTGACTTTTATGCACGGTAATTGCCCATGCCAAACGTAATGGAAATTGTTCAAAACTAGCAAGGTTTCTACCTTTTTCGTCATCAATTTTCCAAACTTCTTTGCCTACATAAATTCGTCTTTTGTCAAAAGTTTCTACAAGCGGTACTAAGTCGCCGTTTTCATCTTCTTGAATATCGATAACTTTTCCAAGTGTGCCATTCATGTAGCCATTTTCATAATTATTGCGCACAAACATCACTTTTGCACCAATTTTAATGGATAGTTTTTCTGGGGCAAGAACAGAGCGTTTTAATCCTTCAATTAATTTTTCATTTCCTTTGGTGCTGCATGGAAACGTAAATTTATCGCTACTCAATTCCATCAAATGCTCTTCGTTTATTCTATCAACATCGATGTTGTGGGTAAAAAGTTTTGTAGGTGCAATTGTGGGTTTGTTGTAAACGGTGTTTTCTAAAAGATTTAAACTTTGTTGTGACAATTGTCTAAATCGAATTTCATTTAAAATTGTATTGAACGAAGAATCGCTTTGCCGATGTTGTTCGGTAATGTAGCAAATAGTTAAGTTGGCATCCAGCCAGGCTTGGCTCATAAAGGCAAATTTGTCTTTTGAAGCCTCTTCTATATTTTTAGAAATTGGAGGAAGCTGAAAAAAATCGCCCGAAAAAATGATTTGCAAACCACCAAAAGGCTCAAAACAGTTTTTGAAATATTGCATTAATTTATCGAGTAGATTTAATTGTTTTTTGTGCAACATCGATATTTCATCAACAATCAATACTTTGGCTAATTGAATATGATCGTTCAAATATTTTTTTTCTTTTAGCTTAGGAAAATCGGCAGGATTCATTTCATCTTTGATGCCCATACCACTCCACGAATGTATCGTTTGTCCGTTCATGTGTGTTGCCGCAATACCAGTAGAAGCGGTGATGGCAACTGCCACTTTTCTATCTTTCAGGTATTGAATGTATTGGTTAAGAACATATGTTTTTCCAGCACCAGCCGAGCCTGTAAGAAAAACATTGCGTCCCGATTTTAAAATTGCTAAAGCTTTGTCTTGAGTCATAAAAATGTGAAAATAAGATTTTTAAGGGAAAAGAAATTTTAAGTTTTTAAATTTATAAAAATCAATTTAAACTATCTTTGCCCACCATGTCATCTTTATATATTTATAATTCACTAAGCAGAAAAAAAGAAAAATTTGAACCCTTGCATCCGCCTTTTGTGGGTTTGTATGTTTGTGGTCCTACGGTTTATAGCGATGTACATTTAGGAAATGTGCGCACGTTTTCTTCTTTTGATTTGATTTATAGATATTTAAAATTTCTTGGATTTCAAGTGCGTTATGTTCGAAACATTACCGATGCTGGACATCTTACAAATGACAGAGGTGAAGGTGTGAATCGAATGGAAAGCCAAGCAAAATTAGAAATGCTTGAGCCAATGGAAATTGTTCAAAAATACACAGTTGGTTTTCATGATGTAGGCAATTTATTTAATTGGCTGCCACCAACAATTGAGCCTACAGCTACTGGACATTTAATTGAACAAATAGAATTTATAGAAAAACTAATTGAAAAAGGATGGGCTTATGAAATCAATGGCTCTGTTTATTTTGATGTAAAAAAATATAACGAAAGTTACAATTACGGCATTCTTTCGGGCAGAAATATTGATGAATTAATTGCAGGATATAGAGACCTTGATGGACAAGCAGAGAAAAGAAATTCTATCGATTTTGCACTTTGGAAATCGGCTTCGCCCGAACATATTATGCAATGGAATTCGACATGGGGAAAAGGTTTTCCGGGTTGGCATTTGGAATGTAGTGCAATGAGTACAAAATATTTGGGCAAAGAATTTGATATTCATGGAGGAGGAATGGATTTGAAATTTCCGCACCATGAATGTGAAATTGCGCAAAATTGCGCCAGCGAAAATAATCAAGGTGCAAAAATATGGATGCACACCAACATGCTCAATTTTAACGGACAAAAAATGAGCAAATCTCTTGGAAATTCTATTTTGCCTTTAGAATTTATTACCGGAAATCATAGCTTATTGGACAAAGCGTATTCGCCAATGGTGATGCGGTTTTTGTTTCTTCAAACACATTATTCATCAGAGTTAGATATAAATATCAAAGGCTTGCAAGATGCCGAAAAAGGATTGAAGCGACTGATGGAAGCCAAAGAAATTGTTTTTGGTTTTAATGGAAATGATTTTTCAAACACAACTACATCGCAAGATGAAATGATTGAAAAATTGTGTGCATCGTGCAAAGAAAATATGGACGATGATTTTAATACCGCTCGAACAATTGCTTCGCTTTTTGAAATGGCTACACTGATAAATTCTATAAAAGGCGGACAGGTAAATAAAAGTGATATTAATCAATCATCAATTTTGCTACTTCAAAAAACAATGCAAGATTATTTGATAGATGTTTTTGGTTTGCAAGAAAATGTAGAAAATAATCATGCAAAATTGGATGATATCATGCAAGTATTAATTGATTTAAGAATGGATGCAAAAACAAAAAAAGATTTTGCTACTAGCGATGCCATCAGAGATAAATTAAAAGATGCAGGCATACAATTGAAAGATGAAAAAGATGGCAGCGTAAGTTGGACTAATCTTTAATTCGCCAACGTTTGCCTAATTTAATATCGGCATAAAGATTTATAAAAGTTCCAACGTTTTTTGATTTAGCCATCAACTCTATTTTTGAAGTATAAATTTCAAGACTTGAGCCCAATTCTACAATTAATAACGAATGTTGTGTGGGTGCAAAATCAAAATTAAACCCTGTTCTTAGTTGCAATCCTGGTTTTAATTGTACTTCGCCAATACCTTTGGTAAAAGATGTTCCGCCAATAATATTTTGTTCGCTTAAAAATAAATCTTTGTATTTTACATCTTCATATTTTCCCACAACTCTTTCATATTCATTATTACCAATCGGCGAAGCTAAATCTAAATAATATGGTTTTAACATTCCTATAGAAATGCCAGCACCATAAACCCAGTGTATTAAAACACTTTTTCGGTCTAGTTTTCCGCTGATTTTTCTTTTTTGTCCCACACCAAATTTAAAAGCATAAAAATTATTTATTTTTCCATATTTAAAAGGCAAAGGTTTTATTTCATTTGGATTTAAAGCAATAAAAGTTTCGTTTAAAACCTTAGATTCTTTTGGATGCTTTTTTTCGGAGAGTTCCACATAAACAAAATTGGTTTTATTTTCGTCCACTTTTATAAAACCACGTTCTGTTACAAATGCCCATCCGTCTGTGTTAAATCGTAACCCAACACTAAATTCTTCGGTAATAGGATTTGGTTTTTTGGGTTTTCGAATTATTTTTTTTATATCAGTTTCTTCATTTATTTTCTTTTGTGAAAAAACGTTATTGTTTATACCAAAACAAATGAACAGCAGTAAAAAAATATTTTTATAAATCGACACACCTAATTTTTGTTTTGTAAATTTAACGAAAAAATAGAGATGACAGCAAAAGTTTTATTAAAAGATAATTTAAGAACCGAAATGATTCATGTGGCTTCGCAAAGTATTGTAGAAACAGATGCCCCAATTGATAATCATGGAAATGGCGAAAAATTTAGCCCAACAGATTTAGTTTCATCTGCATTAGCAAGTTGTATGCTAACAATAATGGGTATTGCAGCAAATACTCAAAAAATTGATATTGTAGGCACAAGTGCCGAAATTGTAAAAATAATGGAAAGTAATCCTCGAAGAATTGGTGAAATAAAAATTGATATTTTTATGCCAAAAGAAAAAAAATATTCGGCAAAAGAAAAAAGCATTTTGGAGCGAGCAGCTTTGGCTTGCCCAGTGCATCATTCATTACATCCAGATCTTAAAAAAACAATATCGTTTTTTTGGGAATAAAAAAAATAGACATCAAAAGATGTCTATTTTTTTATGAATACAATGTAGTTTTATTCTACTATAAAAGAAACAGTTTGTGATTTTTCATTTATAAAAATAGAAGCAAAATAATTTCCAGTTGCTAAACCTTTTAAAGATACCGGAACAAGATTTAAGCCATCAACAATTTCTGCAGAATTTCTTAATACAATTTTTCCTGTAGCATCAATAATAGCAATTGTTGCAATGCCATATTCTTTTGCATTTATTTGAATTTTCATTTCGTTTTTTGCAGGATTTGGATATACAGAAACAAAAGAAACTTCTTGTTTTTTATCAAAAATATTTAATACATAACCATTTGCAACAGCTTCGTCAATTGAAGTTGAAGATGCATTATCGATTCTTCCTGATGGATTAATAAGTAAACCTACAATATGCATTTTTTCTTTTTTCCAATTGCTAATGTTAAAACCAAAATTGTGTGTTACACTAGTTCCTGTTGTAGCAGGATTTGGAAATGCATTTGAAATACCATTAAAATTTGGTGCAATGGCTCGTGCCACATGATCATATTGCATTTGTGATGCGGGAACAGGATTTGGTTTTGTTTCGTATCCACCCATTGGTCCGTTTCCGCCACCTGCATAAGCATTGGATTGGTTATAGCCAGATGTTGTTCCTTTTACACTGTCTTCAACAATTACACAGGCTAGTTTATAATTTCCAGTTGCGGTACTTAAAAAATCTGTAGTTACCGAAACATTTAATTCTCCAGTACTTGAATTATATGTTGCACCATTTTTTAATTTTGCAACAGGTGCAATAATTATTCTTTCTAAAAAATCTTTTTGTACATCAGCCGAATTTGTGCCTCTATCTATTAAAATGCTAGGGTAGCCAGAAATTTTTGTTGCCAATCCAGCATCGTATGTGCTGTCTTCCATTGGGTCATTATTATGAATAGCAATGCCTTGAAAAAATCCAGGAAAGTCATTAGTTAGATTTTCTAAATAAACCGCGCCACGAGGACACCATTGACACCAAGTTCCTGTAGCTTCTTCTGCAACAACAATTTTTTCTGGAGCAGGAGTAACAGGAGTAAACGTATATTCTTTTGAGTCATCTAAACTGTCTCCATCTTGTCCCAAACCATTTACATTAGATATTGTTGATGTTACTGTATTTAATCCAGCTATAAATGTAATTGGATTTGTTAAAGCACAAGTATAACTTGCACCACTTGAAATATTTAATCCTGTAAAAGATTGATTGGTAATTGTGCCATTAGCATCTAATGTTACATCAAAACTATTTATTGCAGAAGTGCCTATATTTCGAATTATGAATTCTGCATTTTTATTTTGAGTAACTAAACCATTTTTTATAAATAAATAGGAAGCGGCTGCATTTAAATTTGGAAGTGTATATGGTGTGTAAGTAAAATCTACATCGTCAATATAAAATGCATCAGTAGTTCCTGTAGCATAATAATCTATTGAAGCAATTGTAAAATCGGCACATTGAAATGTCCCTACAGAATTATTACTTACAAATGCCTCCCAAGTATTAGTGTTTAAGTTTGCTTCAAAATTAAAATAAAACCAAGAGCCTTGAGGATATGAAGAAACTAGAACAGAGTTTTTAGAGTTCGTAATTTCTAAAGTGCCATTTGGATTAAAAAAAACATTTAATGTAAAAATTGCACCAGCTGTATTTGTACCTTGAAAATTAAAATAAGCGCCTTTTCCGCTAACTACTTTCATCCAATTTCCAAATGCAAATGAGCCACTTGTGTGTGGTCCGCCAAAAGGTAAAACAATATCAGCTGGTCCGCCATTTACTGCTGTTGAAGTAAAATAAAGTGAATTTGCACCACTATGCGCATCGATGCTTGTAACATTTATATCATCAGCCCCACCTTGAACGCCACTCCATGTTGTCCAGTCTGGAGATTGAGGGCCGAGTGCAATACCTGTTATGTAAGAATCAAAATTATCGCTAAAATTAATTTGCGAAAAAAGCAAAGGGCTGAAGCAAATGCTTAAAATAAAAAGTAAAAATTTTTTCATGTTGGATTGTTTTAAGTCATCAAATATACCAATTATTATTTATTTATATTTTAATTTTTTAATAATCTAAAGCCAATTACACAATTCAAACAGTTTTTCTTGGAGCAATAGTTTTTTTTCAATTCTAAAATAGCTTGTGAGTCATAAGCAGTTTTAATGTCAACATCAAGTAGTTTGTATTTTTCTATTATTGTATTTTTTTCGGCAGGCATTTCTTCAAGCCAATGTATTGCTTTGTCGCAAATAGTTTTATCGCCAATACTTTTGCCATAAACAAATAATGTAGGTATTATGGTGTTTATGATAAGCAAAGAAATAAATGTGTTGCCCATTTTTTTAGTTGTTGGCTTGCTTTCTTTTTCAGAAAAAGTATAGTGAGTTCTCCAAAAATCATTTATAGAAAACTGAAATAAAGAAAAAACATCTTTTACATTGTGCAAAGAAATGATTTTTGAAAAAAGATGTTCGCTTTGAAAGATGAGTTGCGCAAATTGAGCCAAACGTATTGTAGGAAAATTATTAGGGCGTAATCTCATAAACAACCATTGATGTTTTTCCAAGGGTTCTATTTTGTAAATACTTTTTAAATAATCAAATTCTTTTTTTAATGTTTGATAATAAACATCATTAAAATCATCTGTTAAAAAACCAGCAGTTCCAAAAAGCAAAGCCTCTATTTGTAATAAATTATTTTTATGTTTTGAAAATAATTTTAAAGGTATTCGTTTTGCTAATGTTTCAAAAGGAAAACTGTTTATTTTTAATCCAAAACTTTGCGCCAGCAAAATATAAAAAACATCTTGCCAACTGTTTTTGTAAAGTATTAAAAGTTCATTTATCGATTGAGATTTTTGCATTAATCTTTCCAATAATGCCTTATCTAATTGTTGCATTTTGGAAATTACAGGCACTTTTTCTATCAATTTTTCACAAGGAATAAAATAATTATTTTGCATCAAGGATGCATAATTTTTTATAAGAGAAGCATCAATATTTTTTTTTAATTCAAGTGTTGGGCAATCTAAATTTAATTCCAAATCGTTTTCAAAAACAACATGAAGAATTATTTTTTCGTAATTTTTATTTCCGACGTGATGATGTTTTTTCCAGTCGCTTGCCTTTAAATGCAGTTCCACATTTCCTGCCCAAGTGGTTTGATCAATTTTTATTTTTGCTTCCAAAAAATCAGGTCCCGCATTTGTGTTTAAGTTGCCTGTATGTAAAATAGAAATAGCTTGCTGTGAAGTTGTTTTTAAACTTTGTGCATCAAATAATCGGTGCTTCCATATAAATTGAAATAAAGCTTCATTCATTATTTCAAAAATACAAAAAGTTTTATGAATATTATTTCATCAAGTCTTTCATTTCTAGCTGCATTTTTTGGGCTTCATTTCTTGCTTTTTCTGCAAAATCTTTTTCGTTGCTAGCATAAATTATTTGTCGTGATGAATTGACCAAAATACCTACTTCGTTGTTCATTGCTACTTGGCTGGTTTCTTGTAAATTTCCGCCTTGTGCTCCCACACCTGGAATTAATAAAAAGTGATTTGGAATTATTTTTCGAATGGTTTCTATTTGCAAATTTTGCGTAGCACCAACCACAAACATGGTGTTTTCATTAGTTCCCCAAGTGCTTATTTTTCTGATAACTTCTTCATACAATTTTCCTTTTTCGGTTTCCAAGATTTCAAAATCATTTGCACCTTCATTGGATGTTAATCCTAAAACAATGGTCCATTTATTTTTATAATCTAAGAAAGGTTGTAAGCTATCTTTTCCCATATATGGCGCCACAGTAATGGCATCAAAAGGAATAGTTTCAAAAAAGGCTTTCGCATATTGTGCCGAAGTGTTTCCAATATCACCACGTTTAGCATCGGCAATGGTAAATATTTCCGAAGGAATATAAGCCAAGGTTTCCTCCATCGTTTGCCATCCTTGCACACCTTGAGCTTCATAAAAAGCAGTGTTTATTTTATAGCTTACGCAAAAATCTTTTGTAGCATCAATTAGGGCTTTATTAAAACTCAGAATTGGATTTTTTTCTTGTAAAAGATGGGTTGGTATTTTTGTAATATCACTATCTAATCCTACACATAGATAAGATTTTTTTGTTTTAATTTGCTGAATTAAATCTTCTTTGATCATTTTGGACATTTATTTTTTACACAAAAACTTCTACAACTTTTGTTGGATCTAGGTTGGCGTTTCTAATACTAATTTGTCTTGCTATTTGTTTTGCCACTTCTTGAAAAGCATTTTTAGTAATATCATCGCCATTTAAAATACCTGGTTTTCCTTCGTCGCCACCTTCTCTTATCGAAGTTGTAATAGGAATTTGACCTAGAAAAGGCACTTCAAATTGTTCTGCAAGCCTTGAACCGCCGTCTTTTCCAAAAATATAATATTTATTCTCGGGCAATTCTGGTGGTGTAAAATAAGCCATGTTTTCTACGACCCCCAAAATAGGTACTTTTATTTGAGGTCCATCAAACATCATAATGGCTTTTTTGGCATCAGCCAAAGCCACTTCTTGAGGTGTGGTAACAATCACTGCACCAGTTACAGGAATTGTTTGCACCATAGTTAAATGCACATCGCCAGTTCCTGGAGGTAAATCAATGATTAAATAATCTAATTCGTCCCAATGCACATCAGTTACAAATTGTTTTAAAGCACTACTTGCCATTGGTCCTCGCCAAACCACAGCTTGCTTATCATCCACCAAAAGCCCAATACTCATTGCTTTCAAGCCCATTACATCGATAGGAATAATTTTTCCTTTTCCATCAATTTCTTGCATCATTGGTTTTTTTCCTCTAATGCCAAGCATGATAGGAATACTTGGTCCGTAAATATCAGCATCCATAATGCCCACTTTACTGCCTTCTGCAGCCAAAGCCAAAGCCAAATTTATTGAAACAGTAGATTTTCCGACACCTCCTTTTCCAGAACCAACCGCAATAATATTTTTTACTTTCGGTAAAATTTGTTTGTCGTCTTTTCTATTTGAGTTTATGTTTGATGTAAAATTCACCGTAACAATTGCTTCTTTGTCTGCCAAAATTTTTACTGCATTAATGCAAGCATTTTTTATATGTTCTTTTAAAGGGCATGCTGGTGTGGTTAAAACCACCGTAAAAGATACATTTTTATTTTCTATAACAACATCTTTTATCATGTTCAATGTTACTAAATCCTTCCCTAAATCGGGTTCTTGAACATTGCCCAAGGCTTTCAAAATTATTTCTTCAGTCATTTTTTTATATAAACTTTTGTTAAGTGCTACAAATGTACAACCTCACGTTGTTTCTTTGTATTTAATCAAAATGAATTATTTTTAATTTGTGAAAAAAACAGTAATTTTTATTAAAGTCGTTTTGCTTTTGCTCATAATTTTTTTATTATCTGCAAAAGATATTTTTGCCCAAGAAAATTTTGAAAACAAAGTGGAACTTACTGGCGTGGTGATGAGTGCCGATAGCCTTATGTTTCTGCCTTATGTAAATGTTTTTGTGAAAAATAAAAATAAAGGTGTTCGTGGTTCAAGCAAAGGTGTTTTTTCTATCATAGTAGATAAAGGCGATTTGATTGAGTTTTCTTATTTAGGCTTTAGACCAAAATTTTTTAAAGTGCCCGATTCGATGCACGAAAAAAGATATTCGATAATTCAATTGATGGTGCAAGACACTTTTTATTTACCAACTACAATCATTAAACCAAATCTTAGCCGACAAGAATTTGAATATGCTTTTGTAAATTGGGATATTGAACCAGACAAATTAGAATTGGCAAGACAAAATACGTCGCCAGGAAAAATGTTATTGCTTCGAGAACTAATTGCAAAAGATGGCAGAGAAAATCAGCATGTATATCAAAACAATCAAATAAAAAGAAGCTATTGGACAGGCGGACAACCACCTCAGCGTATTTTTGATCCATTGGCTTGGGGCGAATTTTTGCAAGCTTGGAAACGTGGAGATTTTAAAAAGAAGTAAAAAAAATTGAATAATCTTTAACATTTCTACACAAATAAATTGCTAGAAATAAGTACATCTTTGTATTATTAATTAAAAAAAACATAGAATGAAACATTTTTTATTTTGCATTTTATTTTCACTACCTCTTTTTTCTTTTGCGCAAACCTCATCAAGAGAAAGCAAAAAAATAAGTAAAGAAATAAACAAAAGTATTGATGAAATTAGTATCGTATTAGAAAATACTGACTGGTCTGCATTGAGCGATTTATTGGACAAAACCTTGCAAGTTGTAGAAAAAAATGCAGATGTGGTAGCTGATGTCATCAATAGAATAGACGTTGAAAAAATGGCAAATAACGTTGAAAAAATTGCAGTGGAAATTGAAAAAAATATTGATACCAAAAAAATTGAAGAAACCGCAAACCGAATTGCTGATAAATTTGAAGAAGCAAGTAAGGATGTAGAGCGGAAAGCAGAGAGGAGAAAGTAGGTAAATAACCCCTACCGATATCTTTTCTTTCCAGGGTTGGGTTTTACGCCTTTTCCATTTTCAGGAAAATCGGTATAGCGAGGTGCTTTTTTATTATTATCTTGATGGGGATGTGCAATAATTTTATTTTGCAATTGTTGTGGCGTTGGCTTTACATTTTCAACTTTTAAAAGACTATCTTCTTTTATCGTATAATCTTTATCATAAATTAATTCGTCTGCGGCAAACTCCATAACTCTTATAATTTTCGAAAATGGAATTTCAAAAAATGTCCAAGTGCCGTTTTTCACACTGCCAGCTTTGGTATCTATAACCATAGTTTTTTTGAACGCCGTAACAGGATCTTCAACTTCAATAGTATCAAACTTAACATCGGAGCGAAGCGCAAGATAATTTCCCGTATAGCTTAAATACCCATTTTCATAATATTTAGCTTCACCATCAAGTTTGCCCAATTTATAATTTTCATCGGCAAGCAAAATGCCATTCATTTCATATTTTTTCCAATTACCTGTTTTATAATTATCCGTATAATTTCCTATTTCATAAAATGCTTTTTCGTCATTTTTTTCAGAAAATTGTTCTGCCCAATAACCTTGTTTTTTTTTATTAATGATTTTATTTATCGTATCGCCTTTCAAACTTATTTCAAAAGCATTTAATTCATAAGTTTCAACAGGCTTTGGGATAGTGGTTTTTTTCTTTTTAGGCTGTGCAAAAATGTATATCGAAAACAATACTTGAAGGACTATAAACAAGAAGAATTTTTTTTGCATTATTTTCTTTTGATAAGAAGCACTAAATTAGCAAAATATTTTTATAACTATGACAAAGAAAATTTTTAACCTGATCATTTTTTTATTTTTTTCAAAAATAATGTTTGCCCAGCATTCGCTTTCAAGCTTAAGATTGGAGTCTTATAAAAAAATTCAAGAAAATAATTTTCCTTTTGATAGTGTAAAATTTAGAAATATTGGTCCATCAGTAATGAGCGGAAGAATTACGGACATTGAAGTAAATCCTAATAACAGCACAGAATTCTATGTAGCTTATGCAAGTGGCGGTGTTTTTTATAGCAACAATAATGGTCAAACATTTGAACCCATTTTTGATCGTGAAGCTACACTTACTATTGGCGACATGGCAATGGATTGGAAAAATAATGTGTTGTGGGTAGGCACTGGTGAAGTAAATTCTTCTCGTTCATCCTATGCAGGAACCGGAATTTATAAAAGCGAAAACAGCGGAAGAACTTGGCAACATCTTGGTCTTGAAGAAAGTCATCATGTGGGCAAAATTATTTTACACCCTTCTAATAAACAAATTGCGTGGTGTGGAGTGCTTGGACATTTATATACAACTAATAAAGAACGAGGAATATATAAAACCGAAGACGGTGGAAAAAGTTGGAAACAAGTATTATATATTAATGATTCTACAGGTGTTGTAGATATGCAAATTATAAATGAAAAAAAATTAATTGCTAGTGCTTGGAGCAGAACACGAAGTGCTTGGAATTTTAATGGAGCAGGTGGCGAAACGGGACTATATTTTTCGGAAGATGGAGGCGAAACATGGCAAAAAAATAAATCGGGCAATGGTTTTCCTGAAGGAAAAGGAGTTGGTAGAATTGGAATTAGCGTTAGCGCTTCAAAACCAAATATTTTGTATGCTCTAGTAGACAATCAATTTAATCAAGAAAAAAAAGGAACTGATGAGGAACAAAAAAAATTAAACGCAAGAGATTTTTTAACCATGAGCGATGTGGATTTTAATAAAATTTCGGATAAAGATTTAAATGCTTATTTGAAAGAAAATAATTATCCTGAAAAATATACAGCAAAAAATATCAGAGAAAATATTGCACAAAAAAAATATAAAATAGCCGATGTTGGAAATTGGAAATTGGCAGATGCAGATGCAAATTTATTTAACACACCAATTTATGGTGCACAAGTTTGTAGAAGCGATGATGGTGGTGCAACTTGGAAAATAACGAATAAAGAAATTTTGGAAGGTGTATATTTTACTTATGGATATTATTTTGGAACTATTCAAGTGTCTCCATCAAATGCAGATGAGGTATGGATTGGCGGATATCCAATATTGCGAAGCATAGATGGCGGAAAAACATTTGAACAAAAAGATGGCGAAAATTGTCATCCTGATTATCATCGAATATGGATAAATCCAAAACAAAATAATCATGTAATTGCAGCAAATGATGGCGGTTTAAATATTAGTTATGACAACGGCGAAAATTGGTTTAAAGCAAATAGTCCTGCTGTTGGTCAGTTTTATGCAATTGAAGTAGATGATGAAAAACCGTATAATGTTTATGGTGGTTTGCAAGACAATGGAACATGGTATGGAAGCAGTAAAAATATAGAAAATGAAAGCTGGCATCAGAGTGGGCAATATGGATATAAAGAAGTTGGAGGAGGCGATGGCA